>JAUNXD010000159.1 GCA_030539985.1 Methanobrevibacter sp. | reverse complement strand
CTTCAATTTTAATACATTCATTAGGACAAACGTCCATACATACTTCACAATAACTACATTCTTCAGGATTGTTGATAGTAATCTTATCTCCTTCAAGAACTAATACTTCCATTGGGCAAACGTCAGCACATTCTGCGCAGTCAGCACCATCACATTTATCGTAATCAAGAATTACTTTTGACATAATTTTCAATCTCCAAAATTTTTTTTAGAATTTACCCATTCTTGAATTTGGAAGTTCTTCCTCTATGCGAATCAACTCATTTAGTTTAGCTATCCTTTCACCACCAATGGCTCCTGTCTTAATCATTGGAGAGTTAAATCCAACAGCCAAGTGGGCAATAGTTTCATCAGTAGTTTCACCAGACCTGTGGGAAACAACAGGCACAATACCATTCTCCTTAGCCAGCTTGACGGTAACGTGAGTTTCAGATAATGAACCGATTTGATTAGGCTTGATAATGATTGCATTAGCGGCATTCATTTCAATTCCCTTAGCTAAAAGCTCCTTGTTGGTTACGAACAAATCATCACCACAGATTAGGCATTTATCCCCAACCTTGGAGGTCAATTGAGCGAATCCCTCAAAGTCTGATTCATCAAATGGGTCTTCTACATAAAACATTTTATAAGTATCAATAATATCTTTTACGAAATCAATCTGGTCGCCAGTGTCTCGCTTGATATCATCCTGAGCATAAACGTATTTCTGCTCATTCGCATCCCATAATTCGGATGCCGCCATGTCCAAAGCGGGCCTGATTTCAATGCCGAGCTCATCGCCAACTTCCTCGCATGCCTGGGCTTGAATCTCCAAAGCGTCGATGTTGGTGATGTTAGGCACCCATCCGCCCTCATCGCCCTTACCTCCGGTAAAGGCCTTGTCTTTAGACTGGATCAATTCTTTTAATTTTTTGTGAATAGAAGCATTTGCAAAAATTCCCTCAACCATATTAGTTGCCCCAATAGGAACAACCAGGAATTCCTGGATATCCGGAGCATTAACACCTGCATGAGCACCGCCATTCATCATGTTACCTAAAGGATACGGCAATTCATTAACCAAACTGCCTCCAAGATACTGATACAACGGCATGTTGTATGATGCAGCAGCGGCCTTAGCAACAGCCATGGATATAGCAACAGTGGTGTTGCCGCCAATGGCAGCCAAATTGTCTGTTCCATCAATTTCCCTGAGCACCTCATCAATAGTGGCAATATCGCATGCATCCATTCCAATGAGCTCTGAAGTGATTAAATCCTCCATTTCACTCACTACCAGATCCACTCCCCCTTTCGGAAATGATACTACTTCTCTTGAACCGGTACTCGCTCCGCTTGGTGCAGCAGCCCTGCCATAACCACCCCAAGTTTTCACATCAACTTCGATGGTAGGATTTCCCCTGCTGTCCAAAATCTTGCGAACTCGGACGTCTTCTATTATACTATCCAAAAATAACACCTCAGTGTCAATTCAATTTATTACCAATCGACCTATATCTTGAAAAAATCAGTAAGTTTCTTTATAGAGCCATATTGGTATTTACTATTTTTTTTAAATAATTAAAGAGGAAATAGATAAAATCTATTCATCTCTAATAACATCTAATGGTAAAACTCCAGCTTTGAGTTCCTCATATGCTATGTCAATAGGATCCAATGAGTCCTTGATTTCCACTAAAGGCCTAGCACCCATTGAGATTTGAATTGCCCTAGCACCAAGAAGTCTAGCTCTTTCAAACCTTGTTAATTTTTTATTAACATCCATAAATATTACTTCCATTTTTTAGGCATTTATTTTACCAAGATTATAGTTTTATCAAAAAATATCCCTACAACATTTAGTCTATTCCCAGGTTTCCACATGGGAAATCAACATTCTTCTACAACAGTATCTAGTTAAACCCAAATCATCCAAAACATCTTTAGACTTTTCACCAGCAGCTACTCTTTTGTTGTATTCATCAAAGTAGGCTGATACAGGTTTTCCGCAACTTAAGCATCTTATAGGAATCATTTATATCATCTTTTTAATTTAAATAAAATTTAAAGGTACAGAATTTATCTGTAACTTTTTTGTTTACGGGCTCTTGCTCCAGGACCACCGTATTTTTTAGGTTCTGAACGTCTTGGGTCACCTACTAACATGGTTCTGTCGTAGTGAGTGAATTTATCTTTTAAATCCATATCCTGAGACCATTGTACAAGTCCTTTTGCAATTACCATACGTGCAGCTTCAGCTTGACCCATTACTCCTCCACCAATAACATGGATGTTGATATCCACTTCATTAGCTAAGTCTCCAGCTAAGGTTAATGGTTCTTGTAATTTTAAGTTAGCAAGCTCAGGGGAATAAAGTTCTAAAGGAACTTTGTTGATTCTTACTTTACCAGTTCCTTCACGAACAGTACCTCTTGCGATAGCTGTTTTACGTTTTCCACTAGTATGAATAACTTTAACCATAATTACACCTTACTCATCTAAAAGGTAGCTCCTAAAAGTTTGGAGATTTCTCCTAATTCGATACCTTTTTTAATATTTTTGTATTCTGCTTCAGGAACTGAAGTGAGTTCAGCATCAGCATATTCAGCAGGCACGCCAACGAAAGCTTTTAAGCCTTTGAATGCTGTTTTACCTTTGGATTTTTTGAAAGGTAACATTCCTCTTACAGTTCTTCTGAATATGTCGTCCGGCCTTCTTGGGTATTTAGGACCTAAGTCACGAGGGTCAGAGATACTTGCCCTGTCGACTCTTTGTTTGTATTTAGCATAAGCCCAATCCTTGTTACCGGTTAACATGATCTTTTCAGCATTAAGAATTACTACTTCTTCGCCTTCTAAGAGATTTTTACTAGTGATACTAGCTAATCTTCCTAAAACGCATCCTTCTCCGTCTATAATCATCATAACACACATCCCCTATTCCATAATCCTGATGTTTGATCCGCTAGGATTACTTTCCATAATTTCTTCAATTGAGATGCATTCTCCACCAGCACTAGCGATCTTTTCTTGTGCTTTTGCTGAGAATTTTAATGCTACAACATCTACTTTGTTTTCCAAATCACCATTTGATAAAACTTTACCAGGTACTAAAACAGTTTCGCCTTCTTCAGCGTATCTTGCGATGTCTGATAAATTTACTTCAGCAGTTCTCCTGTTAGACCTTTCAAGCCTTTGTGCAACATCTTTCCAAATAGCTGCATCTTCATTTCTTGATTGTTCATAAAGTTTATTAATAAGTTCAATAAGGTTAGGATTTGTTTTTACTACTTTCTTAACCATTATTTACTTCCTCCTTCTTCACTAAATCTGATAAACTTATCCGCTTTTTCACCTAATACGTCACAAGCTTTTAATAAAACTTCTTTAGGAGGCATTGCACCATCAGTTTCGATTCTGAAAATGAAATCGTTTGGACGGAATCCCACATTGATGTATCCGTTGTCTGAAGCCCTTACGCAGCTTTTGCACATGGCGCAGTCTTCAATGTCGAGGATCTTGATCTTTTTGGATCTCCTGTCTGATTTCAATATGCCTCTTGGACATGCTTGAGCACAATCGTAGTCGATTTCAACATCGTCATTGAATGTTATTTCAGGATATTGTTTGTAGGCGCATACTGTAGTCGGCATCCATTTTGCATGGTCCTTACCGTATCCGACTTTTGCCACCGCTTCAATATCAATCTGTTCGTCTTCTTTGAGTTTTACTAAAGGTATAGTGTCGTATACTGGTTTAATTTTTGAGTCAGAAGATTTCAAATCTTTAGAATAAACTACCTTAGGTCCCATTTCTTTCAATTCGAAAAGAATACCTTTCCTGCAGTTGTCCGCCCAGGTTTCGTGTTCTTCATCATATGCCCAACCGTCATCTTCAGGCAACAGCATGCCTTCGAGAGCGTCCAAATCAGAGACTAAAGGAGTTAAACCAAGTCTATGAGCAAGCACCTCATTGAACATTGCGGAATCGTTTCTCACAATATTAACATCTTCAATTGCTATTTTAGGCACATTAACCATTGCGCATCTTCTAATAGCATTAACAAAAGGCA
>JAUNXD010000158.1 GCA_030539985.1 Methanobrevibacter sp. | reverse complement strand
AAAAATAAATTTTTAAAAAATTTTTGCAAAAATCAAATAGGATTTCTACAAAGCCAAAAATTAAAATACAGTTTAATCAAGAAACAATAAATTTAACCCATAAAAATTACTTCAAAAGTTTTTTAATAGTTAAATCTGCCCAAATTAATGTAAGATTGTTGGAAACAATTTCACCTAAAACAATTCCCATCCAAGCTCCCCATACGCCCCAATTAAAGACAACTGCAAAAAGAACTGCAAAAAATAAAGTAAAACCAGTTTCCCTCATGATAGTTTGAAACATTGCAGTTAATCCTTTACCAAGACCCTGGAAAACATAAGTTGAAGCGACACCAACCGCCATTGTAGGATAGTAAATTACAATCCAAGCAAGAAAACTTGTCAGCTCTCCCGCTATTCTTACACTTGTACCTGATGAAGCAAAAATAGAAGCAATATCCCCTGCAAGAACATTGGTTAAAATTAAAATGGCAAATGCAAATATCATGGATACTTTCATAGCGTATCTGTGAGCAATCTGAATATTTTTATAGTTTTGAGCACCATAATTTGCTGCGATAACACTAATTAAAGCAGTTCCAACAGCTAAAATCGGAGTTGTGCCTATTATCACTATCCTCCAGCCTGTTGAGTAAACCGCAACCGAATCGGTCGAGCCCACAAATGCCAATAGAGCCGAAAATACCGCTGCAAAAAAAGCATTGTTCAAAAGCTGTATGCTTGCAGGAATTCCAACCTTAACAATATCAAAACTGATTTCATTTGTGAAATTAAAATTTGAGAAAAATGGATTCAAATATGTGTCCTTTTTAATGTACATCCAATACATTAAAATCAATATTACAAAAAACGCAGAGATTAGAGTTGCAATGGCTGCTCCTTTAACACCCAAATTCAGATAATAAATAAAAATTGGATCAAAAATCATGTTTAAAATGGCTGATACAATCATCGCATACATCGGTCGGGTTGAGTCCCCCTCCCCTCTGAAAATTCCATATAAAGCATTAGACATTATGATGATTACTGAACCTAAAACAACGATATTACCATAGTCCAGTGCATATCCAATAGTTTGACCTGCACCCATTGCATTCAGTATAGGAATTATTAAAATCCAAAGAAGGATTGTTATAATAACTGATACAAGAATGTCCAATAAAATAGAATGAATTGATGCATTATCTGCTTTTGATTTATTTTCTTCACCTATATACTTTGATATTGCAAAAGCGGCACCCGCACCCAAACCATTTCCAAAACCAACCAAAATCATAAATATTGGTGTGAAAAATCCAACACCTGCAAGCGCATCAGCTCCTAGACCAGACACCCATGCTGCATCAATGAGATTGTATAAACTAGAAATTAAAAGTGAAATAATCAAAGGCATAGACATTCTTAAAAGGGCTTTCTTGGGATTTCCAAGCAGTATGTCAACACTATCGGAATTTTCACTACTTTGCATAAGTAATTATTAAATTTTATTCAAATATAAAATTAATTATTTAAGAGTCATTCAGTTATTCGAATTTCTTGAGTAACTTAATTATAGACATGTTAAAAATACTAGAAAATATAATTATAAACAAGCCATCAAAATTCTTTTGACAACTGAAAAAAAAATAAAAAAAAATTAGAATAGTGGATCTTTCACCATTCCAATTCTAAATGAATTTAAGATAACTAAAAGTGTTAATCCCAAATCCCCAAAACCAACAGACATCATCAATGTAATAATGCCCAAAACGGCCAATATTACACATAACAATTTAACTGCGATCGCAACAGTAATGTTTTCCTTGATGATTCTCATGGTTTTATGACTTAATGCAAATAAATATGGGAGTTTTGAAATATCATCTTGCATCAGGGCAACATCTGCAGTTTCAATAGCCACATCAGAACCTGCTGCCCCCATTGCAATACCTATATTCGCACGTGCCAGTGCAGGAGCATCGTTGATACCGTCACCAACCATGGCGACGTCACCAAATTTATTTCTGATTGTATCAAGGATGTTTAACTTGTCTTCAGGCATTAGATTGGAATAAACATAGTCAATTCCGATTTCTGAGGCCACACTTTTAGCTGCAATCTTATTATCTCCTGTAAGCATAACAGTTTGAACACCTTGGTCTTTTAAGTCTTTAATGACCTCTAAAGCATTGTCCCTAATTTTATCCGCAACTGTGATGATACCTAAAACTTTTTGTGAATTTCCAACAAATATTAAAGTCTTACCCTCACTGGAATACTTATTAATTTCATCCCGAGAGATATCAAAACTTGACCCCTCAATTAAGGATTCATTAGCTGCATAGAATTGCTCACCGTTAATGTTAGCGACAATTCCTTTACCAGGAACATTTTTAAATTCTCCAATAGTGTCAAAAATGATATTGTGTTCATCTGCATAACTAACAATCGCTTGGGCGATTGGGTGGGAAGATTGAAATTCCAAAGAGGCTGCAATTTTAACAATATCCTCTTTGGAGCAAGCATCATCTAAAATTTCAACATCCATCAATTTGAGTTTTCCTTCTGTTAAAGTGCCTGTTTTATCAAAAATTACGGCTTTAACATTACGCATCTCTTCAACATAGGTACTGCCTTTAATGATAACTCCATTTCTGGTAGCTGAAGTGATTGCAGACACCATTCCAACAGGAGTTGAAATCAAAAATGCACACGGACATGAAATTACCAATAGTGAAAGAGCCTTATAAACCCAATCGGTTAGATTTTGACCAAAGAGCAATGGCGGAATGAATGCAACGCAAATTGCAGCAACCATCATGATTGGAGTATAATATTTCGCCACTTTTTCAACCAGAGTTTCGGTTTCAGACCTATTGAGTTGTGATCTTTTAACCAAAGTAACGATTTTTGAGATTACTGAATCTTTAGCTTCGGTTGTCACCTTAATTTCCAAGTATCCGTCTTCATTAACAGTTCCGGAAAATACAATGTCCCCTACCTCTTTTAGGACTGGAACACTTTCACCAGTAATGGAAGCCTGGTTGATTGAAGAGGAACCGAAGATAACTTCCCCATCCAAAGGAACTTTATCCCCAGGCTTTACAATGACAATATCGCCAATATTCACTTCATCAACATTTCTTATATCTTCCTTATCGCCTACTTTGACTCTTGCAGTATCAGGAGCGATTTCAACCAATGATTTGATTGAACGTTTTGCCCTGTGCTCAGCATAGTCTTCTAAAAATTCTGCAATATAGTAAAGGAAGGTAACTGCTGCTCCCTCTTCGGGATGTCCGATGATAAATGAAGCAACACATGCAATACACATTAACATTGCAGGTCCGATTGTGTGTCTGTTGATTAATGATTTATAAGCCAGAATAACTATTTCATAACCTGCAATAACAGCCCCAATCATATATGTAACAGTTATGATTGTAGGGCCAAATGACAACCATTCAAAAACATGTCCTAAAACAAATAATATTCCACTTGCAACGATAATCTGAATAGGCCTATTAACTATCAGAGGTTTTCCTTCCGCCAATAATTCTTCGTCCCCGTGAGAGTGGTCATGGCCGTGGTCATCATCATCTGCACAATCAGGACAACCGCAAAGGCTGAATTCAACATCATCATGGTCGTGGCAGTCACAATCATCATCAGTACAAACATCTTCATTATGAGAATGCTCATGCTCGTGATTATGGTCATGTTCATGAGAGTGATCGTGATTATGCTCATGACCATGCTCATGCTCGTGATTATGGTCATGTTCATGAGAGTGGTCGTAATCATCATCAGCACAATCAGGACATCCACAGAGATTTATACCTACATCTTCATCATAATCTATCTCTTCTCTATGATCATATACGCTTAAATCGGTTCTTTCTTGATATTCTTTTAATAATCTTTTATCATAGTGTTGTTGATTTTCACAGTGAGTGTCTTCACATTCGGGATCAAAACATATATTGTTATAGTGTTCTGGATTGTAACAATTCTCATCTTCACAATCAGCATCATAACATCTATTTTCAACCATGTTATCACCTGATTAAACTTATTCTAATATATGTTCTAAGCCTACTTTGTAAATCATTTCAATATG
>JAUNXD010000157.1 GCA_030539985.1 Methanobrevibacter sp. | reverse complement strand
AATATTAAAAAATTAAAAACAAAACATTTATATACTAAGGACTACATCTTTAACATATGTAACAAATGTATAACACATTAATGTTACTATTAAAAAAAAAATTCCAAGCAGAAAATATTCTTATCAACCCATTTTCCTTTTTTAAAATGTCTGCTTGGAATCATAACCTTAAAAAAGCCAAAATTTTATCCTTATATCTATTTATCAGTAGTGCACCAACTATTCCAACCAATGCACCTGCAGGAACATCTTCAGGGTAGTGAACACCAACATATACCCTTGAAAATAGGATTGTCACAGCAAAAATTACCAATAAGATATCAAATACCAGATAATGCTTTTTGACAAGATCCTCCATGTTCATAATAAATACTGACACGACGGCCAATGTTGATGAGGAATGGCCTGATGGAAATGAACACGGATCTGACTCTGAGATAAGCAGACGAACACCTTCCAATGTTTCAAACGGCCTTGGCTCTTGAACGATTTGCTTTAAAAGTAAAGTGATTAAATCTGAAAACAGCAGCGCAATTAAAGCAATTATTGCCACACGTTTAAGCGTATTTCTATTTGCCAGTTTGGCATATACAATTATTACCAATACAATCAGCAAAAGCCAAATGAATCCACCGAAATATGTTATAATAGGCATTATCGAATCCAATATGGGATTTTGCAAATTCTGATTAATATAACAAAATAAATCAACATTTATCGACATCAAATCACCTTAAAAAAAAGGTACAATTGAATAAACAGTAATTAAAACCACCACAGTCAATATTACAATAGCTCCAAGAGGGACTTTCTTCCATGCCAGTCCTGCAGCCACAACGGCTCCAATCAAACCGATATACCACAATTGGTTATCAACTGTCAGCACTCCAGGGCATATCAGGGCGGCAAGGGCAGTGTATGGAATCAAGTTTAGGAATTTTTCCGCCTTTGGAGGGAAATTCAACTTGTCAATGAACAATGCAGGAATAAGCCTTGGAATGAATGTTACAATCGTACAGCCCAAAATTACAAGCATCATATAATCCATTAGGCATCACCTGAAAGCAGATATTCATCATCAACAATATACATTCCAACTGCAGCTCCCACCAATGTGGAAACAATCAGGGACCAGTTGCCTAAAAATTGGCTCAAAACAATATTTAAGACAGCAGTTATCAATACCAGCAGTGCAATCTGTCTGTTTTCCTTAACTGCAGGAGTTAAAATGGCCACAAACAATGCATAAAGTGAAATGTTGAAACTGTTTGTAACAATTACTGGAAGCAAATCAAGAACTACAACACCAATTCCTGCACCAAGACACCAGCTGAGCCAGGCAGTTATTGCAATTCCAAGATATACCCAGATGCTTGAATCCTCACTTAACGAAAACATTGCAAACGATTCATCAACAGTGACGTGAGCCGCCAAAACATTTAAACCCACATTTGAATCTTCAACCTGATTCAATACACATGTGGACATTACAAAATACCTTAAGTTGACAACAAAGTTGGTCAGGATAATTGCCATTGCAGTCGCTCCGCTCAAAACCATTGATGCAGCTATAATTTGTCCAGCTCCTGCATACACCAGAAATGACATTAATATTGTCTCTAAAGGCGTCATTCCTGCCTTTATTGCAATTGCAGCATAACCAATTCCCATAGGAACATATCCAAATGTAATTGGAATACCCTTTTTAGCACCATCGATAAATTTAGCTGTCCTTGAAATAGTATCTCCTCAAAAAAAATTAAAAAAGAGAGTAATTTAACTTAATAAATTACTGATTTGGTCTGTTGTAATCAATCCCAATACTTTCATGTCATCATCAACAACAGGAAGACATGAAATATCAAATTTACGCATTTGACGTGCGATTTCCTCTATTGTATCACCAGCATTACAGTATTTAACAGTTGTTGTCATAATGTCTGATAGATGATTTGAATTGGTTGCAATGGATTTGGACAAGTCCCAACTTGTAACAATGCCTATAAGCTTATAATCATCAGTCACAACAGGAATATGAGTCACATGCTTATCCAACATCAGTTTAGCCGCATCCTTTACATCAGCATCTGCCTTGATTGTAGCTATGTTTTCCATCATCATGTCTTCAACAACATTTTCAGCCAGGAAATTTGCGAAAATATAATTGAGCTGTCCTTTCTCAAGCAGGAATGCATCATGACCGAAGTTGGACTTTATTTCTGAAAATGACACTTCAACATCATTCGCATTTAAAGCAGTTACAATTTCAGTGCTCTGCTCTGTCGGATACAGCCAATCTGAATCAACAGAAAGCACTTCAACTTTTGCCTGAACACCCTTGAGTCCTTCAATCAATGAATCATTTACAGACAAATCAAATAAATCAACGGCTTTTGTAATGTATAAATAACTGTTAGCATCAAAACGTTTTACAAATGATTCCCCCTGGTGTTTGAGGTAGCTTTCAACCTGAAAATCAACTGAAAAGTCATAACTGATTTCGTCCTTGTCCTGAAGGCCACGCCCGAATTTGATGTCCATGGATTCATCACTCAAATATGTGATGTGGGCAATCATACGGGCAAGGGATAAACCGTTGCGGGGAATTACATCGGATTCATAGTAATTTCCACCTTTCCAATGAGGATCAGAAAATATTGACTGGCGACCTACGGCATTAAATGCAATCTGCTGTGGAGAGGACATTGCAGCTGTCGCTATCGGAATTGCCTTTTTCATCATTTCCGGATAGGATACCATCCATTCGAGAACCTGCATTCCTCCCATGGATCCGCCTATAATAGCCACCAATTGGGTAATGCCAAATGAATCGATGAGTTTCTTTTGAACCTTAACCATGTCTCCAATGGTAATTACCGGAAATTCCAATCCATATTTCTTGCCTGTTTTTGGATTTAATGAACTTGGACCAGTTGTTCCTTTACATCCTCCTAAAACATTTGAACAGATGATAAAGTATTTTTCACTGTCCAACGCCTTTCCAGGACCGATTATTATATCCCACCAACCGGGTTTTTTATCTCCTTCATGCCATCCGGCAGCATGTGCATCACCGGTCAGTGCATGACAAATTAAAATGGCATTGGATTTCTCTTTGTTAAGCTCACCATATGTCTCATAGGCAACGTTAACTTCATCAAGTATTTCTCCGCTATCCAATTCAATTGGTTCATCTATGAGGAAATTTTTGGTTTCAACAAGACCAACAGATTCTTTAATCATCTAAACTCTCCCAAGCCGTAATTTACGCATTGCTCTTTTTGCGGCAGATTGTTCTGCTTCTTTTTTATTCTTACCTCTTCCAACACCCATTTCCTGTCCGTCAACAAGACATGCCATTATGAATGTCTTATCATGAGGAACTCCATATTCCTTCAATATTTTGTATTCTACACTTATTTCATTTGCGTCCCCATATTCTTTGATTTTAGATTTATAATCTTCAAAGAATACTCTTTCCTGGTCTATATATTTGAAAATATAATCTGACACGAACATTTTTGCAAATTCAATACCCTGATCAATGAATATTGCACCAAGAAACGATTCAAACAAATCTGCAGTTATTGACAGCACCTCATTTTTTGTCAGATTGGACTCTTCAATAGATACTTTCAGATAATCCTTTAAGCCTAATTTCTGTGAGTAGTATATCAACGCATTCTGACAAACAAAGTTTGACCTTTTCTTTGTCAGTTCCCCCTCTTCAAATTGAGGGTATTTCTTATATAAATATTCGGACACTATTAAACTTAAAACTGAATCACCCAAAAACTCCAAACGTTCATAATTATAATCCAAATTATGAATTGTTGCATATGAAGCATGTGTAAATGCAATTTCATACAAATGTTCATTTTCCGTTTCAATATTAAATTTTTCAAATAGATTCATTTTCAAAGCCCAAACATTATTAATATTATAATATAATTATGACTTTTGAATTATATATAAGTATATATAACTATAGTTATAAATATTACTTTTCAAATGCTCTCTCGCACTTGCCATTTATATATGAAGAGCCAAAATTATACTCAGTGAGTTGATCAATATGATAATTTAGGGGTCTGAATTTTTGACCCATTGAAACTCATTAATTTGAGCTTATTTTTTT
>JAUNXD010000156.1 GCA_030539985.1 Methanobrevibacter sp. | reverse complement strand
CCGGTTTCACCCTCAAGAAACAGTATTTCATCATTTTTAAAATCAATATTCATAATAATCACTAAAAAAAATAAAAAAGAGAGTAAAAGTGTATTTACTCTGCAATTTCCACATTGTCGCTTTGACAAGATGGACAAACGACTTTCTTTCCAAGTCCTTTAAAGGAATTTCCACAGTCTTTACAATGGTATTTTTTTGTTTTCAATTTTTTCAAATCAATATCGGCCATTGGGCCTCCACTAGAACACATTATAAATCACCTGTTATATATTATATAATATATGTTATTAATAAGTTTAGTTTTCAAGCCTCTCTCTTGTATCATTTATTTTACCTAATGTCTCAACATCATTTTTCAAGTCAAACCTCAACTCCAGAAAATACAGCAGTTGATTGTATAGCTTGTTTTCCTCATACTCTCTTATGAACTCGTCAAGAGTATCTAAAATAAAAGGATTAGGCCCTACCTGGATGTTCTTGCCTTCAATGATGTCTATGCATTCATTGAGTGAAAGTTCCATATTGTTGGTTTTTGACTGGATGAACTTTATCTCGGCATATGCCAATGGGCTTGCCTCATACTCCATGCTGTAAATGTACAGTGCAAGGGCTGTTTTCAAGTCATTCTCCTCAACATAATAATAGCCCAGGTTTCTGTAGCATCTTGCGATGTCCTGGGGATAGTAGGAGTATTTCAAAGCGTCGGATGTGCGGATGAAGCACTCGTTCAGGGTGTAGGTGTGCACTTTATATATCTCGGTCAGCTCAAGGATTATCCTTGCTGAAACCGGATTTATCCCGATTGCCTTTTTCAGATATTCCTCCGCCCTATCGTATTGCTTGCTTTCCAAAAGAAGGAAGCCGTAAACATAGTACAAATCAAGAAGCGGCTGATTGTCTGGAATATATCTCAATTCCTTTTTCAATCCAACATATTTCCTGAAAATCAGCTCCTCAAGGGGGTTGGTGAAGTAATGGTATTCGCTCACCTTGTCATCCTCAAACATTTCAGGGAAAGTTTCCATGAACTTATCCAGTTTCTCAAGGGGCTTTTCATAATTCCCGTTCTCAATGTCATAGTAAATGTCGTTTAGAATATCCATCACGGGGTTTTCCCTTTCGGACACTTCGATGAATTCCTGCTTTTCCTCATCGCTCAGGCAATCCCACATCATGCGGGAAATCTCCTTGATTATTTCCTTGTTATAGGGATGGTCCTTGTAGACCTCGATTTGTGATGAAAGGTACTGGCGGTTCAAATCAGGATTTTCCCCCAGATTGGATTTAATTTTATTAATAATCTCTTCGTACATTAACACACCTAAAGTTAGTTTAATTGGTAATGTTTTTATATTACCTCTTACCTATTTATATATGTATAAAAATTTAGTTTTATATACTTATTTAAAAAATTTATAGGTGATTATGAAATGGCAAATCAACCAATATTTATCCTTCCAGAAGGAACCGAAAGATATTCAAAAAGAGATGCTTTAAGAATGAATATCACTGCCGCTAAAGTATTGGCAGGAATCGTAAGAACCACATTAGGTCCTAAAGGAATGGACAAAATGTTAACAAGCTCATTAGGTGACGTTACCGTAACCAATGACGGTGCAACCATCATGAGAGAAATGGAAATCAACCAACCGGCAGCAAGAATGCTCGTTGAAACAGCTAAAAAACAAGAGGAAATCGTTGGAGACGGAACCACCTCCGTTGTTGTTATAGCTGGTGAATTATTGGCTAAGGCTGAAGAATTATTGGATGATGGAATCGCTACATCCGTTGTCGTAAAAGGATTCAGAAACGCCACTGCAAAAGCAGTTGAATTATTAAAAGAAATCGCAATCGACGCTGATGATGAAGAAACCCTTAAGAAAGTTGCAGTAACTGCAATGAGTGGTAAAGGATCAGACTATGCAAAAGAACACTTAGCAGATTTAGTTGTCAAGGCAGCATTAAGAATCGAAGAGGATGGAAAATCAGACATTGACAACATCAACATCCAAAGAGTCTCCGGAGACTCAGTGGAAGACTCATTTTTAGCTGAAGGAATCATCATTGACAAGGCACCTGTATCCAAGAACATGCCTAAGGATGTTGAAGATGCAAAAATAGCTATAATGAAATACCCAATCGAATTGAAGGACATCAACACAGATGCAAAAATCGACATAACCAGCCCAGACCAATTCGAGCTGTTCCTCAAACAGGAAGAGAACATGATCAAGGAAATGGTCAACAAGGTTGTTGACTCTGGAGCCAACGTGCTATTCTGTCAAAAAGGCATTGACGACATGGCAGAACACTACCTTAAAAAAGCAGGAATCATGGCTTTCAAACGTGTTAAAAAATCAGACATTGACAGAATCTCAAAAGCCACTGGAGCTAAACTCGTAAGTGACATTGAAGATTTATCCGAAGAAAAACTTGGAAAAGCAGGTCACGTATACCTTGATAAAATATTTGACCATGAATTAACATTAATCGAGGAATGTGAAAACCCTAAAGCTTCATCAATCGTTTTAAGGGGAAGTACCCGTTATGTTACAGAACAAATCGCAAGAGCACTCGACGACGCATTAGGTGTTGTTGCAGCAACCATTGAAGAAGGCAAAGTGCTCATCGGTGGTGGAGCTTGTGAAATCGATTTGGTCAAACAGTTAAGGGAATACGGCGAATCAGTAAGCGGAAGAGAACAATTAGCAATCTTAAAATACGCTGAAGCATTGGAAGTAATTCCAAGAACCTTAATCGAAAATGCAGGTTTAGACACCATCAACCTGATTGCAGACCTGAAAGCAGCTCACGAAGACTCCCCATTCATCGGAATCAACGTATTTGAAGGTAAGGTAGTTGACATGAAGGATGCTGGAGTTATCGAACCTTTAAGAGTTAAAATCCAAGCTCTCCAATCAGCCGGCGAAGCTGCTGAAATGATCTTGCGTATTGACGACATGATAGCAGCAAGAAATGCGCTCAATTCCACCGGACCTGATGAGTCTGGAAATGATGCTAGCGGCATGCCTCCAATGCCTGGTGCAGGAGGTATGGGCGGCATGGGTGGAATGCCACCAATGATGTAAAATCAATAGAATATTTTACATTATTCTTTTTTTTATTTTTCTTCCTTATTTTTTAATATGCATTATTAAACAAGTTGTTTTTTATTCTAACTAAACTTTAATCAATGTTTTTAATTAATACAGTTTTTAATTATATGTTATTTTATCTAATAAGCTTTAACATTACTGTTTTAATTTTAGTAAAATAATGTAACTTAAAAATTTATTTCATATCATAATATCGTTTTATAGATTAATTTAACTATAATTGCACTTTATTGTTTATTTTCATAAAGTTTTAACCTTATTTTTAAAAATTAAACTCATTAAATTGGATTTAGTAAATAAAAAGGTTTATATAAGATATTTGTAATAAATAATGTTGAAGTGAGATTAGACAGTCTCATGGATGTTTTAAAAAATTGTTATGGAGGTAAAATATTTTGAACAAACAAATATTACTCACATTGCTGATAGTTTTTGCAGTAGTCTTGTCTGCTAGTGCTGTTTCAGCAAGTGAAGTAAATGTTACAGATTCGTATGCTACTAACTTAGTAGATGATGCCCAAGATGTATCAGTCCCAATGGAGAATACTGCTGATATATCACTGAGTTCTGTATCTAGTGATTCAAATGTTGATAATGATCCATCTAAAGTTTCTCTATCAAGTGAAGAAGTTTTAGAATCTGAAGATTCAAATACTTTATCAACTAACACGGAAGGTAATGATTCATTGAGCAGCAATAATGGGATTGCTACTGTATCCGCATCCCAGCAGGATGTTGTAGGTGCAGATAGTAATGTTTCTTCAACAATAGACATATCAAAAACTGTTCAAGCAAAATCAATTACTAAATATTATAAAGGAACCACTCCTTACACCGCCACATTCCTGGATGCAAGCGGTAAAGTATTAGCAAACGCTAAAGTCAAGATAACCGTAAACGGCAAGTCATATACTAAAACAACTAACGCTAAGGGAGTAGCTTCTTTAGGGATTAATCTGAAACCAGGAACCTACAAGGTCATTTCAGAAAACCCAGTAACTGGTTATAAGTTGACCACTACATTCAAGATTTTAACCA
>JAUNXD010000155.1 GCA_030539985.1 Methanobrevibacter sp. | reverse complement strand
TGAAGGAAAAATCTACTACAAAAAAAGAGCAAATCTAAACGAAGCACACTTCGGACTACTACGAAACGCACGCAATTTCCAAAAACTAAACAGAACCGGCATGAAAAATGCAGAAAAAGAACTAACAATACGAACAATAGCACATAACATACAAAAAATACACGAAAAACTAAACGCAACACTCATTTAAACAAAAAAACAAACAAATAAAAACACACTTCCAAACAAAAAACACAAAATAAACAAGCAATGAATTAAGCAAAATCGCCCTAAAAATAACAAAAAAATTCTAAAAAAAGTAACGAAGTGAAATTTCAAGTGTAAAATAATTCCTGAAACTCCACTAATCTCAATCTAAGAGTAAAACTTTTTAATAAAAATCCAATCAAAAAATTGAATTATTGGACGAACTCATGATGTGATGGCGATGTAGGATTGAATGCTATTTGTCGCTGAGGGTCCAATAACATCTTTTTGGAGAAACAATGGTTTCGTCCTTTTTCAATTCCTTCATGATTTTGTCAACTTCCTTTTTCTCAACGCCTGAAAGTTCACTTACCTTTTTGGCATTTAAAGGATCTTCAGAGTTTCTGAATGCTTCGATTACTTTTTCCTTGTTATCCATCATTATCACTTACTCTTCTATTGGAGTCACGTTGTTTAACTTGTTGAATTCCATTAAATTTGTGAATGTCTGGTTTAAACCATCCTCATTGCCTGTTTTTGCATAATCAACAATGAACTTGTCACCATCAACTTCAATCAGTTCGAATGAACCGACTTCATTAACACTGCCGTCAGTGAAGTTATATGTATTGTTTTCACCGGTTACGACATATTTGTTTTCAGTGTCGTTGGTTGTATAATCCTTCCAGTCATGTTCGTTGAACTCGACAACTGACAATATTTCATCAGCGTTTTTGAAGGCATCGTATATAACATACACGCCGTCTCCAAGGTCTTCAAATTCACTTTGCACCTTAAAACTTGTCTGGTCGGCTGCTGAAACAGCACCGATCAGTGCCATTGATATTATTAATAATAGAATCACTCTTTTAAGCATATTAACTCCTCAGAAATTACTACTATTTTCATTAAGAAAAATATGTTTTCCAGTTAATCTTTTATATATAGTAATATTTAAATGGTATGATTTAATGTCAGTAGCTTATGAAAATCTTAATGGCCTTTCTTTTTTCAGCCTGAAGACTGTCGGGAGCAACGCCATAGTTATAGCGTGTCAAACCGTCCCTTGACGGGATGATTGATGATATCATGAATTCATCGTTGAGGCTCTTCTCGCAGGTGAAGTACTGAATCTTTCTTGATTGCGGATGAATCAGAATATATGACCTTACAGTCAGAAGCGGCGCCTGAAGATTAGGCCAACGTATCGTGAGAACTATTATGTCCTCACCAAATATTTCCCTTACAACTTCAAAATCCTCAGGTTTGAATGGAATTGTCATATGATTGTTTGTGTAAACCTCCTTTAAGAGGAAATATATGAATTTTCCCTGTTCATGACCTATTCCCTCAATGAACTTTTCGGTTTCGGAATATATCAATTTAGGAAGAATCTCCTGCTGGAAAGTGTAAATCACTGTATAATCAGGGGAATGAACGGAAACCGGAATGCCGTCTAGATGATTTTTGGAAGTCACATCAACAACAGCAATGTCATCCCACTTTTTAATCGGCTCATCGATTTGCCTGCAAACGTCTGTAACCCTGCCTGGAAATTCGGCTTCAATTTCAATGTAGGAATTTTCGGATTTTAAAACTGCCATTAGCTGATTTTTTAAAACCTCATCTCCCTTATCAACAAAAAAACGAATGATTTCTCCATCACACGGGGATTTGACAAAATAATTGTTATCCTTAATAATGTCGATACTTAAATCTTTCATGTATTAAGATATTAAAAAACAGTTTATAAAAAGTTATTGACTAAAAAAATAAAAAAATAAAATTAGAATGGAAGACTTGCATATGTACCTTTATAGGTATAAGACTTCGTATTCCAATTAGATATTTTTCCTAAAGAGTTTTTTGAACTTGTAGCATCTGCTGCAACCCAGGTATCTCCAATCAATACTTGAGCCCATACATGACCGTATGTGCTTCCGCTTGAAAAGGTACATTTACCGTGAACATATCTTGCAGCGAGTCCTGCTGTTCTAAACATAGCAACTAACAAATGTGAGTGATCCACACAATTTCCCTTCTTGCCGTTTAATGTGCCTGTAGCACCAAACTTGGTATTGTAGTAGAAAGCGTAAGAAACGTGGTCTCTTACGTAATTGAAAATTGCCTTGGCCTTATCGATTTCACTGGTCAAACCACTTGTGAGTGAATCAACCAAAGCCTTGATTTTTGCGTTTCCAACCTGACAATTGCTTGAGGATTTAAGGTATTTGCTTAAATCTGAAATTGAATTCTTTTCATTAATACCTTTAGCAAGATTGGATGAAGTTATGCTTACAGTTTTACTAGTTGAATTCGGAAGATATTCATTGTTACCTGCAAATTTCACTGATACGGAATATTTACCGATCGGTGCACTAGCCTTGATTTTTGCATAACCGCTTGATGAAGTAGTCGCAGTATATGTTTTAGAGTTGATTGTTAACTTAACAGTCTGGCCTGAAATCGGATTTCCGTTTGCATCTTTCAATAAAACCTTAATGGTTTGTGATGAATCGGTAAATGAAGTTCCACTCTTCCATGTAAGTGTAGATCCGGTTCTCTGTTTGACAATGATGTCTGCGGAACCTGATTTGCTGTTTATTTTGGATGTCTTTTTGACTTCATAGTGGACAGTATACTTTCCAATTTCCAAATCTATAGGCAGGGAAGCAATTCCCTTGCTGTTTGTCGTTTTTGTATATTCATTACCATTAACTTTGAATGTAACAGTTTGATGAGCTAACTTAACACCTCCGGCTGTAACAGCTACTTTAAATGGAGTACCTGCACCATAACCAAAGGTTGTTGTGCTTTTAACTGCTAATGCAGTATTTTTAGTGGAAATCACAGTTACCTTATTTGAAACGCTTGATTTCTGATAATATCCGGAGCCACTAAACTTGTACTTTATAGTATGAATACCGCTTTTCAAGGACGGTAATTTAAAAGTCGCCACACCTTTCTTGTTGGTTTTCTTATAGTAAGATTTGCCGTTAATGGTCATCTTAACCTTTTTGCCTGAAAGGACATTGTGACTTAAACTGTTAGTTAATGTAACCTTTACCTTTTTGGAATCACTTTTAAGGAATGTGTAAAACTTTGTTGTTACCTTGGTGGTCGCCTTTTTATAGACTTTTATCTTGAAAGTCTTGGTGAGACCATCCTTATTGTAACAGACAACTTTATAGGTACCTTTCTTAAGTTTTTTCAATGAAATACTTGCTTTACCTTTTTTGTCAGTTTTGACCTTATAAGTCTTACCGTTTAGCTTAAACTTTACAGTCTGTTTAGCTAACGGCGCTCCATTACTTTTTAAGAATTTAACAGTAAATTTCTTATTGGTTCCTGCAACGTTATATGCATTGCTTCCACTAATGGTTGATAAAATCTTAAAAGTAGTAGTCAACTCATATCCGGTAGTGGGATCAGTTGAAACAACTTTATATGTACCCGGCTTGTAGTCCATAGGAAGACTTGCAACGCCGTTGCCATCAGTTTTTACAACATTTGATTTTCCATTTACAGTAATAGTTACTTCTCTATTTGCTAAAACATTTCCATGACTATCAAGGAAAGTTGCGCTATATTGGGTGCCTCCCTTATAATATTTAGTAACGTCATTTGCCTTTATTGTGGACAATACCTCCAAAGCAGTGGTTAGATTATTACTTGGAGTATATGCATCATCCCCTGCAAAATAACTTGTCACTGAATATTTTCCAGGCATAAGTCTTAAATTAATACTTGCTACACCACTATCGTCTGTAGTTGTATTGTAATTGACATTGTTGACAACAAAATTGACATTCTTATTTGCCAGAGCCACATTGCTTGAGGAATCCTTTAATGTTACACTAAATGATCCTTTGTAGTATGTTGTGGTTGTCGGACTGGTCAATTCTGTTTGGTTTTTAACGACATCCTGAAGGGAAACATCATCATTGTTAGTTGATAAAGTATTTGAATTAACAGATTCCAAATCATTTGAACTTTCAATTTCATTTTCATCACT
>JAUNXD010000154.1 GCA_030539985.1 Methanobrevibacter sp. | reverse complement strand
CACCTCACCTCCGGTTGTTAGAGTGCTTGAAAATACGGTTGACTTGTCATGGACTTCCAGCAACAACTTTGTTGTCTGGGAGATTTTGCTTACCGGAACTCTGACAAGTATTGTTGCATCTTGTGATCTATAGCTTGGAATGTACAATACATTACATTCACTGCCGTTCCAGGTTTTGATCTTTAGGTTTTTCAAGTCATTTCTGAATAAACTTGAATAAGAACTGTCGGCCAGTGAATCCAACAGCATATAATCATAGTCTGTTGAATAGCTGCCGATTCTTGGAGTGTAATTGTTGATTACAATATTTATTTGCAATTCAGTCTGTAATGTCATATACAATATTTTATTATTTATTTTATATAAATAATATAATAAAAATAGTAATAAAATAATGTTTACATTAACGGCGACAATCTGTTAATAGAAACTTGCTTTTGAAAAGTAGCTGATGTATATGCTAAATCAAATCCAATATTGATTGTCAATATCATAGATGTTAATGTGAAAAAGAGTTCATTAAAATTATAGTTGGGAATTTACTTTTGATTTTAATCGATGATAACATCAAGGATTATTTGGGTGATTGCAGGTAAGGTTTATTCCTTGACTCCGCAGTCCCCAAGCATATCACACGGACATTCAAATACTATGCAGAATCCGTGATAGAACCATTTGCAAAACATTTTAATTCATTCCTCCAGTATAATTAATTTTCAGGCCAATGCAAAATAACTTGACAGGATTTACCTAATATCGGAAAGTAAACAGTTCCTCTGCCGGCATCATTATTTCTTATCGGATTGTCGCTTATAACCGATTACAAGCAAAAGAATTGCAACAATGACTATGAGTATTGCAAGAACATTATCCGTTTTTTCATCGATGATTGACTTTTCAATCTCATATGCCTTCACATCATCATTTTGTGAAGGGGCTGAGCCCGCATCCGATGAAGGCTGGCCTGCAATAGGATTTCCGGACAATCCCGGAGTAGGATTCTGCCTTTCACTTCCATGTGAATCCCTGACATTGGCAGTGTGCGGAGCATCTGAGTTAGCTATCTGATTTGCATCATGATTGTATGAATTTGATGTCTGATTGCTGTTTGCGTTACCTCCATTAGGAAGGATGCCTGTTCCTGAACTATTTCCAATGCCCTGATTTCCCCCATTGTCAATGATGCCCGTGCCGGTTCCATTATTATTCGAATGACCCGCACCCGGTGAGTTCAATGCATTGTTGAGCCTCAATAATTTTGCAAGCCATTGAGGGACTTCCTGCATATTGACAGATCCGCCGCCGGTATTTCCGCCGACATAATTTCCCTCGCCTGCAACATACACCGCATCATCGCCCTCATGATTTTTTGTCACAAGAACATTGTTTGAAACTGTAGTGTTTTTGATTTTTCCGCTTGAATTTACATATACCGCATAATCGCTGTCTGTTTTGACCTTATTGTATTGTATATTATAAGTATGATTGCGGGAAGTGCCCTGCGAGTAGCTTATTCCATATGCATTGCCTGTTGTGGAATTGGCCACATTATGCACCTCGATTGTATTGTTCCAAATTGTGTCATTGGTATCCTGGACTTCGATTCCTGCAACCAGCGCCCAATTGTGTTCCCCGGCAAGGCCTGTCACATTAATGGTGTTGCTGAATATGTAGAGGCTTGTGTCGCCGGCATAATTCTGGGAGTATATTCCTATATTCGGGCCGTTGTTAATGGTCGAGATATTGTTGTATGCAATAACCACATCTGCAAAAGGACCAGACACCTGTATGCCATATGCAGTTCCGGCAGCAAGCTTTCCACCGGTGGTGTTGAGATGAATCTGATTGGACAGGATGCTTACATTATTGGAGAGATAAACATCCAAAGCATAAAGGTAATTGTCTGTGCCGTTAGGTGTGTAGAAGTCCTCTTCAAGAATGGTGTTGTTGAATATCACCGCATTGTCACATGAATGAATCAGGACAGCATCCAATGTGGGATATCCTGCCTGATTTGAATTTCCGCTGATTTTGACATGATTGTTCTGGAATTTCAGATTACGTGATGACTGTATGGCAACTCCTGCAACGGAATCGCTGCTTATGCCTCCGTAAAATCCGCCGTCCCAATTCACGCTTCTCAATGGCATTGAACAGGTTATGTTGTTGCCTGATATTATTGCATTGTCAGTGTATGTTAGTGCAACGCCCCAGTAATATGACCCGTTTCCGGCCGCATTGAAAACAATGGTATTATTAATCAGTTTAATGTTGTTCAATGTTTCCTCATCACCGTAAGAGAAAATTCCAAGGGCTTTTTTGTCACTGGCAGTGATGTTCATGAAAACATTTGACACTGTAACGTCATCGGCATCGATCAGAATTCCTGCATATTCATTTTCCTCAAAGGAATCGGTCAGCTGGATAGTGATTCCGTCCACCGTTATGTCATTGCTGTTTAAATGGAAAACCGTGTTTATGAATTTGGCATTATTTCCCTTGATGTATGCAGGGGAATTGATGGTTATCACTCCGAACCCATCGAAATTTCCATCAAACTTAAGCACTGCGTTTGCATACTCCTCCTTAAGCACGCCGTCCCTTGCAAAGTACATGTAAAAGTTTCTTCTATTGATTGTGTATGCCTTGTTGATTACTTCAATCTTATTTTCCACAGTCATCCCGTTTGCCGTTGTCCTGATAGTGTATGTGCCGGGATCAAGATTTATATTTAACTCGGCCTTTCCGAAATAATCGGTGACGGTATCATATGTCTTTCCGCCGATTGTGAAGCTGACTTTGGTGTTGTCGCTGTACTCTCCGCTGCTTTTAAAAACAGTTATAGCAAAGGGTTCTCTCTTAAATGTATATACGTTCAAATCACTGGATTGGATTGTGGAAAGCACTGTTAATTTCCCGTTCAAAACAGAAGGGTTATAGTCGGCATTGCCTTCATAGCTGCCTTTAACGGCGAATGTCCCGACATTCAACGGAATTTTAAATACCGCATTTCCGGTTTCATCGGTTATGCCGGTGAATGCTTTGGTGAAGGTGCTGTTTGATATTTCAAAGCTTAACTTCTGATTGTTTAAAGGATTTTTATTTGCATCGGTCAGTTTGATGCAGTAATCAATTTCATCCTGATAGTAAATTCTTTGTGAATTATTGGTGCTTAGCTCAGTGTCGGTTTTCGAAGTTCCTGACACTACCGGTTCATTATCTGCAGTCAGATAATCATCACTATCTCCTTCATTCATATATAATTCACTTGTTGAATCATCTGACAATTCAAAATCCTCAATATCGCTACTAATAGGATTTTCATTCAGACAATTATCCGTCAAGGATTGGTTATCCGCATTTGCCGCATAAATTTGATTAATGCCTGTCAAACAAATTACAAGCAGCAAAAACATTATCAGGTATTCACGTTTCATTTTTCAGACTGCCATCTTAAATTGATTAATATTAATTTAATATTTATAAGTTTTAATTAATAAATATTTCTTGAATAATTTCTACAATTTCGTTTACTGTAAATCTTTTTATAAAAAGAGCTGTTGATAAAAATATAATAAAAATGGCGAATAAATTAATCTTTATCCGCCATTGAAATTCATAATTTAATATACTTTAAGTTTGCCGGACAGAGATTTGGCAGAATTCATTTTATCTCCTGCAAATGCCAGCTTATACTTGTAAGTTTTCTTTTTGTTAGGCAATTTAACCTTAAAAGTAGCAAGGCCTTTCTTATTGGTATTAACAGTATAAGTTTTTTTATTAATGGTCAGTTTAACCTTTTTGGATTTTAAAACCTTATTTTTAGAGGTTTTAAGTACAAACTTAACTGTGCGTTTGGACTTGGATTTTTTGACTTTCTTGGTTTTAGCGGTAATTTTAACAGTGTTTTTCTTTACAACAATATTAAAATTACCTGAAGAAGCCTTATAATAATCATCCCCGTCAAAACGAACTGAAAAACCATAAGTGCCAGCAGTCGGAAGATTGACCCTTAACTGGGCAATGCCATTGGAATCTGTGCTTACTTTATAATCAACACCATTGAATCTGATAATCACAGTTCTGGACTTGATGACCTTGTTGGAACTGTCCAGGAGTTTAACTTTAAAGTAAACATTATTGCTTTCCCCTGCATTTGCAGATGCAAAGACAGTAACAGCAGTATAGGAAAATTTAGTGCTTA
>JAUNXD010000153.1:3043-4206 GCA_030539985.1 Methanobrevibacter sp. | reverse complement strand
CTTTAACAGCTCTAAAATCCTTGATGAATTTGAAGAGATTACTGGAATCAACATGACAAAGCTTTCAAATATCTTTGGAGGATTTATGGATATTTCCAATGGAATTTCATTCAACATGTCCAATTTGACATCAGGAATTAAAATGATTTTCTCAGCAATTACATTAAACTTGTCCGATGTAAAGGGAATTTTTAAGGAAATTAATTTCACAGACTCAATTTCAATTTTTAAAGATATCTTGAATGATTTCAATAGCACTGTCGAAGATTGTATTTTCCTGATTTTTGATGTATTGGATTACGTTGATTTCAATGCTACTGATGAATTTAATGATTTTGCACATGACTTGATTGACAATAAAACTTTTAATTTCACAAGTTTTATTCCTATGGTGATTGGTTTATCTAAAGAGAACAATATAACTCTTTCAGATATTATGGAAGCCTTGGATAATGTTACTGACGGATGCCTTTCCAACACCTCAAAACTTATTCAAAAAATTGCTGATTTAAATTTAAATATTACCAACATTACAGCTAAATTCAAGGAATTTTTAGATGCCGTTGGGTTGGAATTCAATAAGATTTCAACAGGTCTGTCTGATTTCATTAAAAGTATTGATTTAAACATGTCAAAGGTTTCTGACGGATGGGAAAAGATTTTAAATGTAGTTGATTTCAACAGTTCCGCCATTAAAGGGGCATTTGATAAGATTTATCAGGAAATTAACTTCAATGTTTCCAGCATTATGGATGGTATAAATAAGATTAGGGACAGTTTCTCTTTCAACATTTCCGCCATTAAAGCAGGTTTGGACAAGATTGCTGACAGTTTCACTTTCAATGCTTCCAGTCTTGTTGCAGGTAAAGATAAGATTGTCAATGCATTCAAATTTGATCTTGCAAGCATTATTGGAAATGCATCTAAGATTATTAATTCTTTCAGTTATGACAGTTCAAGCTTTTTAAATGGCATTAACAGAATTATTAATGGATTAGGTATTAATACTTCAAATATTGTAAACAATTTATTTACCAAACTTGGAAAAGGTGCTGTTTTAGCATTGATTTTAATTCCGGATGATTATATAATCCCAATTTCCTTTAAAATGCCAACTAAAATAGATGCTTCAAAAGTAACCACCACTTATGGAAAAGGTAAGG
>JAUNXD010000153.1:0-3033 GCA_030539985.1 Methanobrevibacter sp. | reverse complement strand
ATTTCCACCCAGTTGATTGCAGGCAAACAGGTTACTGTCACATTAAATGGAAAAACATATACTGGAGTAACCAATGCTAAAGGACAGGTATCCATTACAGTTCCTAATAATTTGGTTCCTAAAACCTACAAGGCTGTCATTACATTTGAGGGGGACAGCACTTATGGTAAGTCAACAAAAACTGTTGATGTCGTGGTTTCCAAATTGACTCCAAAAGTTGTTGCCAAAAAGAAAACTTTCAAAAGTTCATCCAAAGTCAAAAAATATAAAATAACCTTAAAGAACGACAAGGGAAAAGCGATGAAGAAAGTGAAAGTTACTTTAAAGATTAAGGGCAAGACTTATAAAGCTAAAACCAATAATAAAGGTAAGACTACCTTTAAAATTACAAAAAAATTAGCTAAAGGAACTTATAAGGCAGTCATTAAGTATGGTGGTAATAAGTTTTTCAAAAAAGTTACCAAAAAAGTTAAAATTACTGTAAAGTAGATGAAATTCATCTGCTTTTATATTTTTTTTCAAGTTTTCAAATTTTAGGCATACCTAAATATTATATACTATGTACTACAAACATTACCATAATTAAGTAATGAAGGAATATTGATGAGTGCAATTATAGAATTTAAAAATGTGAATAAGGAATATAAATCAGGAGATCACATTTTAAAAGCTATGGATGATGTTAATTTTACAATTGATGAAGGTGAATTCGTTGTAATTCTCGGCCCTTCCGGTGCAGGTAAATCAACACTTTTAAACCTTTTGGGAGGTTTGGATTCAGTAACTTCCGGTCAGATTATTGTAAATGGACAAAATGTCGAAAACTTTAATGATAATCAACTGACAGAATACCGGGCAAAAAATGTGGGATTCATTTTCCAGTTTTATAACTTGATTCCGAATTTGACCTCTCTTGAAAATGTTGAGCTTATGAAGGACATTGTTGACGTGGATATTGATGGTTTGGATGTTCTTGACTCTGTAGGTTTAAAAAATCATGCAAATCAATTTCCCGCACAGCTGTCTGGTGGAGAACAGCAGAGGGTGTCAATTGCAAGGGCAGTGGCAAAACAGCCTACAATGCTTTTATGTGACGAACCGACAGGGGCACTTGATTCAAAAACAGGAGTGTTGATATTGAATTTGCTTCAGGACATGAGTAATAACAAAAACACCACTGTTGTAATTGTAACTCACAATGCAATACTTGCAGAAGCTGCCGATAAGGTTATAAGAATTAAAAATGGTCAGATTGAAAGTATTGCAGTAAATGAATATCCAAAAAAGGTCACTGATTTGGAGTGGTGATTTAATGCTTTTCAAAAAGATGTTAAGGGACATCCGCAGGCACAAGGCCCAATTCATATCTATTTTTCTAATGGCATTTTTAGGCGTTTTTGTTTTTTCAGGTGTCGGCGGAGAATCTGTGGGTCTTGAAGTCAACAGCAATGATTTTTATGAAGATACAAATCTTGCGGATGGCTGGATTTATTCAAACTACATTAATGATTTGTTTTTATATCAGGTTGACTGTTTGGGAGCTACAACTCAAATGGAAAGGCAGATGGTCTTAGATTCGGTGGCCGACTTTGACAATGACCCTGAAATTAGGCTGCATTTCGTTGAAAACAATACAATATCCAAGTTTTACTTGATTGACGGTGAGCCCTTGGACATCAACGATTCTAATGGGGTGTGGTTGGATAAGAGTTTTGCCGATGCAAAGAATCTTAAGGTGGGTGATGAGATTGCCTTTGAGTTTGAAGGATATAAAATCACAAAAGAGATTAAGGGAATAGGATATTCTCCCGAATATGTTTATCATGCTTCAACATCTTCGGTAATTCCGGATTTCAGTAAAATAGGATTTGCATACCTCTCTTATAAGGCATTTCCAACTGACACTGTTCCATATAATGTTTTGAATGTTAAATTTGAGGGAACTCCTGAAAATTATAATGATTTGTTGGATTATCACATGGAAGGTTATTATAATTCATTTGTTCCTCAATCAGAGCACTCAAGTGTAAGTCAGTTTTCAGAGGAAATGGATCAGCACAAGATGATGGCGGACATTTTCCCGGTTGTATTTATTCTTATTGCAATGCTGATTCTTTTAACAACAATGACAAGAATCATTTCACATCAAAGAACTCAAATCGGTATTCTTAAGGCCAGCGGATTTAAAAATAGATCTATAATACTGCATTATGTATCATATGGATTCTGGCTAGTTTTAGTAGGATCCATATTAGGTTTAATTTTAGGGCCAATGACTTTGCCTCAGCTATTTTATCCATCAATGAGTTCCACATACATTTTGCCTTCATGGAATCCTGCATGGAGCATGAATTTTGTTTATATAGCAGTTTTAATGGTATTGATGTCATTGGCTGTTTCATATTATGCGGTTAAAAGCATTTCGGATGAAAAACCTGCAGATACAATAAGGCCTAAAGCACCGAAAGTTTCCTCAGCAGGTGTCATGGAAAGGCTTGGATTCTGGAGGCATCTATCATTCAATGTTCGTTGGAATTATCGTGATGCCAAAAGGAATAAATTCAGGGCATTGATGACTGTTGTTGGAGTAATTGGATGCAGTGCACTGTTGGTTTGTGCATTTGGAATGTATGATGGAATGAATGACCTGAGTGAATGGGAATTTAATCAAATAAATCATTATGATTCAAAATTGATTGTAAATGACAATGCAAGTCAATCTGCAGTTGATGATGTGGCTGATGAGGTGAATGGTGATAAACTAATGGAAAGCGCCATTGAGATTGAATCATCGTCGGCTAAAAAGTCAGGTTCGCTAATGGTTTTGGATGGGACTGATTTGGTAACTCCGACTGATTATGACTGGAATAAGATTGAAATCAAGGATGACGAGGTTTCAATATCGCAGAAGATGGCAGATATGTTAGGTGTCGGTGTTGAAGATACTGTAAAATGGCATATCATGGGTTCTGATAAATGGATTAAGACAAAAATTGATAAGATTCATGCCGATCCGACTTCACAGGGCTTTGT
>JAUNXD010000002.1:20379-35761 GCA_030539985.1 Methanobrevibacter sp. | reverse complement strand
GTTGAGGTATTCTTTCACCATTAGATAAACAGTAATATTGGCAAGGTGTTAATATGTGCGATAATAATTTTAAAAAATACTTGGATGATTTTTTCGATGAACTGGTTTTATATGACGATTACTATAATGGTCATGACTATAAGGGTATCTTTAAAGCTGGAATCGATGTTTTTTTAGAAAATGAGAATGCATATAATGCTTATGAAGTGTATCAGACATTTTTTATGATTTATCAGATTACCTCTGAGAACAAATCCGATGAAAAGAAGAACTCCGATAGAGGAATCGTCAGTGAACAGAACACACTGCTTGATTTGGTTAAAATCATGAAGGACTATGAGGACAATACCGGGGATCTGATTGAAAAACAGAGAGATCACTTTGTCCACTCGGTTAATGTCTTTCTTTTGGGACTTGCCGTTTACTCTCAAAACAAAAGTTACAGGGATGCATTCAGGGTTTATGTGACAAGAAGCAATTATAAGAAATATTACATGATTGATGGGGAGTTTTCACATGAGGAATTTCTCTACCGTTGGGGTGTAGCTTCACTTTTCCATGATATCGGATATCCTGTTGAGATTATTGGAAAGCAGTTAAAGAAATTCATAAATGATGGAATCAAATCAATTTCAAGCAGTTACAGTGCTGATACTGCAATAGATTTTAAGGATTTCAACGAATTCAACACAATCATTAAGATAGAACCTGATTTTGCTGACAGCTATACTGGATTTTTCCCTGAAGCCAAATTCCTTGACATGTTCAAACCTACCGACATTATCGCCCATAAGATTTCCACTGATTTTGATGACGTCGATGTCAACGATGTAGTTAAACACCTTGATTCATTCGTTGACGTTATGGGAGACAGCGGTTTCATTGACCATGGATTTTTCTCAGCTATCCTTGTTTTGAACTCTTACGGTTATCTCATACAGAAATACGCCAAAAATCATGATTTCTTTTTCTATCCGATTGTGGACAGTGCATCTGCGATTCTCTTGCACAATTATTACAGAAACGTATTGCAGAAAAAGCCGTTCAATTTAAAGGCAATGCATCCGAGAAAATCTCCTTTGGCTTACCTTCTGATTTTATGTGATGAACTTCAGGAATGGAACCGTACGCCGCTGGGTGTTGTTGACAAGCAGAGAAGTCATGTAAATGAAATGACTATAACAATCGATGACACAAGGCTGGATGTTGATTATATCATAAACGGTGCAATGGGTCTTGGCTTTTCAGAGGATAAGGAAGAATTCCTTAAAAGTGTTTTATCAATTCCAAGTATATTCAAAAGAGGTCTGACAGTTTTACCTATTGTTAACCATGAAATAAATATCATGAAACAGTTGGTTAAATCAGAAACAGAAGCCCCTTCCATTTTGCTTAGAAACGTTGAAAAGCTGGCCATTCAGATTCACCAGCAATACATTGACACTACCACTTACCAATATGAAGAGAAAAAGGCCAACGGCGAGCTTGATGACGACCTTATTGAAAAGTACGAAGGTCTGGTTTCATTTAACGAGCTTTCTTCACATCTAAAAATTGCCAATATCAGGCAGGCAAGGTCAATTCCTAGTAAATTAAGAATAATCGGATGTGAACTTGCCAATAAAAATGACCCTCGTGAGGAAATTACCGAATTTACACAAGAGGAGGTCAATGACCTGGCCATGCTGGAGCATGATGAATGGTGTGAGGAAAAAATCAAGCAGGGATGGGTTTACGGCGAAGAACGTGACGATGAAAAGATGATTCACAATTATCTGGTTCCATGGGATGATCTTTCCCCTGAAATCCAGCAGTATGATATCGACCCTATTTTAAACATTCCGAAACTGGTCCAGTCAGTCGGCTTGAAAATCGTTATAAGCAGAATCAGAATGCTTACCATTGAAATGCATAAGTTTTACTCTGAAGGCAATGAAAATGAAGCTGATTTTGAAGACTTGCCGGATTATATCAAGTATTCCAATTACAGGCAGGCCGATTTCCTCGTCAAGATATTGGGCGAGCTCGGATATGATGTCGTTGAAAAGGACAGTAAGGGCAAACCTGTCGAATCATTTGATGAAGATTCCCTTGAATACCTTGCCCAGAGGGAGCATGAGGCATGGCGTTCATATAAGCTTAATTTGGGATGGACATATGATTCGGTTAAGGATGATGAGCAAAAGTTCAATCCTAACCTTGTTAAATGGGATGTACTAGATGATTCGGTCAAGGAGTCCAATATGCATACCTTCAAAAATCTTCCGATTCTCTGCGATAAGGTCAATCTGAAGATTGTAAAAAATTAGGCTTTTTAGGAAACGTTTATTTAAATTCATAGATAAAACTATTTAATAGACTATTATGCATGGGGTGAACCAATGCCGGAAAACAACTTGAAGAATTACATAGATGATTTTTTTGACAACTTGATATTATATGACGATTATAAAAACGGACATTACTATAAGGATTTGCTTATGGCTACAATCCATGCCTTTTTGGAAAATGAGAATGAATACAATGCCTATCAGATTTACGAAACCTTTTTCATGATTTATCAAATCACCTCTGAAGACAAGTCAGAGGCTTCAAAAGTCGATTCTCCAGTATTGGACGAGCCGAACACCCTTCTGAATCTGGTCGAGATAATGAGGATGTATGAGGAACGTACAGGCGATTTGATTGAAAAGCAAAGAGACCATTTCATACACTCCGTTAACGTATTCCTTTTGGGATTGTCAATATATTCTCAAAACAAGCATTACAGAGAGAAATTCAGGGAGTATGTCATTCAGACTCCATACAAGAAGTATTACAGATTATGGGATGACAGCTTTTCCCATGAGGAGTTCTTATACCGTTGGGGTATAGCTTCACTTTTCCACGACATCGGATATCCTATTGAAATTATCGGTAAACAAATGAAAAAGTTTCTAAATGACAGTATCAAATCAATTTCATACTCATACGATGTTGATACCGCAATTGACTTTAATGACTTTAATGAATTCAATTCAATCCGCAGAATCAACCCTGATTTTGCCGATGACTACAGAAATTCATATTCCGAAACCAAATTCCTGGATCTCTTCAAGCCTACCGACATCATGGCTCACAAGATTTCCATTGATTTTCCAAAATCCGATGTAAACCAGATAAGGAAACATTTGGATGGCTTTGTTGATGTAATGGGCGAAAACGGCTTTATCGATCACGGCTATTTTTCATCAATTCTTGTTTTAAACTCATACGGATATCTCATACAGAAACATTCCAAAAATCATGATTTCTTCTTTTATCCTATAGTGGACAGTGCAACTGCAATACTGCTTCACAACTATTACGGAAATGTCTTGAGAAAGAAACCATTTGAATTCAAGGAACTGCATCCTGTCAGAAACCCTCTGGCGTTTCTTTTGATTTTATGTGACGAGCTTCAGGAATGGAACCGTCAGCCTTACGGTACAAAAGACAAGAAAAAAAGCCGTGTGGCCGAGCTCAACATCACAATCACCGATGATGTGCTGTCACTTGAATACATTATCAAATCAGGTGCTATGGGTCTTGGATTTTCCAAAAACAAGGAGGATTTCCTTAATAATGTCCTCTCACTTAGGGGAATATTCAGATGGGGACTGTCCATCAAAACCGAGGTGAACCATTCCAAGGTAATCAAGGATATGGAAAGGGAGGAAACCCATTCATCAAACGTTTTGCTTAGAAACGTTGAAAAACTGGCGGTTGAGGTTCACAATGATTATGTGGCCAATCTTTTAAAGGACGGCAAAACTCCGGATATCGTTGATTTCCATGATTTGTCTCCTGAACTGAAGATGTCCAATATCAGGCAGGCCAAATCCATTGCAACAAAATTGGCAATGGTAGGCTGTGAAATGGCTCCCTACAATGATGAAAGGGAGGAGTATAAATTAACCCGTGATGAAATAATCGACTTGGCGATTTATGAGCATGAGCAATGGTGCAAGCAAAAGTTTAAAAACGGCTGGAAATACGGTCCGGTAAAGGATGAGGACAACAAGATTCATCCGTGCCTTGTCGAATGGGTTGATGATAGATACATGAGCGAGGAGGAATTTAACAAAATAGAACTGAAACTGCCTCCGGAAGAGCAGGAAAAGGATATCGATGCCATTAATAACATTCCGAATCTCCTGCATTCCATCGGAATGAAGGTGGTAATGTCCAAATTGAAACTGCTCACAATCGAAAAGCACAAGTTCTACCAGTCATCCGTAGGCGGTGCCGACTTCAAGGAACTGCCTTATGACGTTCAGTATTCAAACTTTAAGCAGACCGATGTTCTGGTAAGGATTTTGGGTGAATTGGGACTTAATGTTGTATCGGTTGACGATTCATCCAAAGCAATCAATTCCCTTACTGAAGACCAAATCGAATACCTTGCCAAAAGGGATCATCGCAAATGGTGCGACTACAGGTTTGATTTGGGTTGGGAGTACGGTCCGATTAAAGATCATGAGTTGAAAACAAATCCTAATCTGGTTCATTGGGATGATTTAGATGATGAAATTAAGCTATTGAACCTTACAACCTTTGAAAACCTTCCTAAACTTTGTGAAAACGTAGGTTTGAAGATTGTTAAGGATTAATCATCTTTTAAAATTGTTTGTGATTATCAGATGCAGTTCAATGACAATATCGAATCCATAATGGGTAATCCCAGAAAGGCAATCAATAAGTTGGCCATTCCGACTATGGTGTCAATGATTCTGATGTTTTTAAACAATCTCATTGACAGCTTTTGGGTTGCCGGTATCAATGCCGATGCATTGGCTGCACTGGGTTTCATTTCACCATTGTATCTGGTCATCATAGGTTTGGGCAGCGGTGTCGGTGCAGGTGCCAATTCTCTTATTTCAAGATATGTCGGTGCCCAACGAATTGACGATGCAAATAACGCAATTATCCATTCAATAATTTTAACACTTATTGTTTCAGTTATCATTTTAATTATAGGCATATTCTTTTTAGACGATATGGTTATATTGTTAGGTGCATCAAGTGTCAGTACATATTGCCTAAGCTATGGCCAAATCATATTTTTGTTAAATATTGTTTTTCTCGCACCCAACGTAACCGCAAGCATATTCCGTGCCGAAGGAGATGTCAGAAGAGCCACAAACCCGCAGCTTCTCACAGCCATACTCAACATCATACTTGACCCGATACTGATATACGGCTTAAATCTCGGCATTTTCGGAGCAGGACTTGCAACAGTAATATCATCATTAACAGGATTTCTCTGGATGCTCTACTGGATTTACATCAGAAAGGACACTTTTTTCAAATTCGAATTCAAATACTACAGGCGCAAACTTGAAATATACAGGCAAATCCTTGTGGTTTCACTTCCTGCCGGAACAGAGGAGATAATTTTTGCACTTGTGGCAATCATATTGAACTATCTAATCATGGTGACCGCAGGAGTTGGGGAGGTTGCATCATTCACCATTGCATGGCGACTTATAACGATTGCGTTTCTTCCATGCATGGCAATCGGAATAGCCACAATCACGGTTTCTGGAATTGCCTATGGTGCCCGCAACTGGAGAAACTTTTCCGAGACAATCAAATACTCAACATTATTAAGTCTTTTCATAACGCTGGCGATGTGCCTGATATTTTACATCTTCGCATATCAGATATGCGGTGCCTTCAATTTCCAGGCAAACGACATGGCGCTGGTTGAACGATCAGCCCAGATACTTCAGATACTTGTATTCTACAATTGCCTGATATCTTTTGGGGCGACTGCCGCATACACTTATCAGGCAATAGGTTCCGGATTCAAGTCACTTGCCCTTACTATCCTCAGGGAACTGGTACTGAGCATGGTATTTGCATATCTTATGGGAATAGTTTTGAATATGGGAGTGTTTGGAGTATATTTGGGTGCAATCATCGGAATGAATATAGGGTCAATATCAGGATTTTTGTGCATCCTGATTTTCAATATGAAGTTTCGAAGAATATGTGGGGGATAGATTTTTACACGCTCACAACAATATTGCTTTTTTTGCAAAATAGAGAAGTTTAAATACTTTAAACTCTTAAATACTAATTGATGAGTAAAATTAGATTAAAATATACAAATTGGTTAGGTAATTTAAAAAAACTCGACACTAAAAACCATTTAATTCATGGTGAAATATATGCCGGTGACGGCAGTGTTCATGATTTGGAAATCAACGCCAACCACATAAAAGCCAAGGTTGACGGAATACCCGGAAAGTGCCATGATGTCGAAATCACATTCACTCCATTAGAGAGTGTTGAAATCGAAAAGATTATTGAATACATCTATGACAATTCCTCAATATATTTTAATCTCCTCAATTACCGGATGCCCGATGAACTGCTTGACTGGCAGGTGAATGTTTTTCCAGAATCCCTGAATGATTTTGAAATTTCCTGCAGTTGCGGCAGGGGACTTTTCTGCAAACACCAGGCGGCAGTGCTTCATAAGCTCCAGCATGAAATAAGCAAAGATCCCTTCCTTCTTTTTTCACTCAGAGGATTGAACCTGAAGGATATTTTTCAATCACAAAACACAAGCATCAAAACGACTGATGACATTTTAAGGGGCAATGTTCCTGCGGTATTGGACAATTCGGGTAACATTGATTATTTATCCAAACTCTGGTTCATGCTGAGCGATTATCCCTCATTTTACACCTCAAATTCCATTAACTTCAAGCAACTGTTATGTGACTGTCTTGCCTCATTTGCAAAATGCGTCAATCAGATACCTTCAAATCGGGAATTCATCACCTTCGGCAAGAAACTCTCAGACGGAGGCTTTAAACAGAAGTGGTCTAATCCCCAAAGGTGGAAATCATTTACCATAAACCTCACAGGCAATTATGAAATCGATGAAATTTCAACAGGAGAGTTTAAAAACGATTTCAAGTTGAAGGATTTGAAACTTCAGCTTTTTGCGTTTTTCACCGAGATGAACCTTAACGGATGCAAAAACTACTGCAGAAATATGCAGTTTCTCTATGATTTGTATCTGTTTACTCTGCAGCTGATTTATCTAAATGCCCTTATTCCTGAATTTTTCCTGCTGGAAAATGGAGGATACCATATTCGATGGATACCGACATTTGAAGTGTCAATATTTTTCAAGCTAAAAAAATTCTATGACGAATGCCCCGAAGACATCCTGAAATTAAACAATACCATATTATCCAGTCAAAATCAGGTAAATGCGATTATAAGCATATTTTTCGAAGGCTTCAGTGCATATTACATGGACAAGCTTCCCAAAGAGATACTGAGGTATTCCGGGGAATTCTATTTCAGACTGTTTTTTGGAAAAACACAGTATTTCAACGATCCATTCCATGACAACAGGGAAATTGAAGTAAACAACTGGCTGTCCGGTTTGTATCTAAAACAAAAGGAGTATAAATTCACAATCAATATTCTGCAGATGGAATTCGAGTTTGTCCTGGATTTGAAAATAAACATCCGTGATGAGCAATACACCATCCGTGAAATGCTGATTGAAAAGAGATTTGACATTGTAAGCAGCGTTTCTGTAATTAACAATATTTTTTCCAATTTTGATTTCAAATATGATTTAAGCAATCCCCGAGCCCTCAAGCTTCAGGAATTCTCATTTTTCATTGATAAGATTTCACCTGTCCTTAAAAGGTTCGGCATCAATGTTGAAAATCCCAAGGTTGGTGAAATCAGGGATGTGGAGCTGTTTTTAGACACTGCCCTTTTAAATCCCAATGCATCTCTCTCCATTGATAATCTAGTAGATTTCGATTGGAAAATAGCTATTGGAGATGAAACCTACTCGATTGATCAGTTCAAGGCATTTTCCAAAAGCTATGGTGGACTTTTAAAAATCAAGGACAGGTTTTACTTTGTAAGCGAAAAGGATTTGGACAGGCTGTCAAAAGACCTGAGTAAGATTCCAAACACCAAAAACAAATCCCAGATAATCAGGTTCCTTTTGGGAAGTGACAGTGATGACTTTAAAATTGATACAAGACTGCATGACCTTCTTGTGGAATCATTAGAAATCACTGATTACAATGTTCCGGATACATTTAAAGGAAATTTAAGGCCATATCAGGTAACCGGATTTTCATGGATGCTTCAAAACATCACCTACGGTTTCGGATCAATACTTGCCGATGACATGGGTCTTGGAAAGACAATACAGCTTCTGGCAGTGATTTTATATCTCAAGGAAAATGACCTTATGGGTAAGGGCAAGGTTCTTATTGTGGTTCCGACAAGCATACTGACGAACTGGGTAAAGGAGATAAGGAAATTCTCTCCTTCATTAAGGGTCAAGGTATATCACGGACTGAACAGGGTATTTCCCAAAGGCGGCTATGACATATTGCTCACCTCATACGGAGTAATCAGAAGAGACTATGAAGACTTCAACATGCATGACTGGTTTTTGATTGTCATTGATGAGGCGCAATACATTAAAAATCCCAAATCAAAGCAGTCAATAGCGGTAAAGGCAATTAAAGCGACCCATCACATTGCACTTTCGGGAACACCGGTTGAAAATCATCTATCTGAATACTGGTCGATTTTTGATTTTATAAACAGGGGTTATCTGAACACTCTCAAGCATTTCCACAGGAAGTTCATAAGGCCAATTGAGAAAAACCATGATGAGAATGTTTTAAATGATTTTAAAAGCATTACTTCTCCGTTCATTTTAAGAAGGCTCAAGACAGACAAGAGAATCATCCGGGATTTGCCCGAAAAGATTGTCAATGATGTTCACTGCAATCTGACGTTAAGGCAGGCAAGCCTTTATGAGGAAACATTAAACCAGCTTATAAGGGATGTCGAGGGAAGCACCGGTATCAAAAGAAAGGGAATGGTATTGAAACTGATTACTGCCCTGAAACAAATCTGCAATCATCCCGCACAGTTTACAAAAGCCGAAGACTTTAAAATCAGTGAGTCCGGAAAGATGGATGTGCTCATTGACATGCTGGAAAACATTATCCGTGCAGAGGAGAAGGTGATTATATTTACCCAATACGTTGAAATGGGAAATATCATGAAGGAATTGATTGAAAGGAGGTTTGGTGAGGAGGCAATGTTTTTGCATGGTGCCGTTTCAAGACAGGGACGTGATGAAATGGTTGAGAAATTTCAAAATGGAGACAATAAGATATTCATACTCTCGCTTAAGGCCGGTGGAATCGGACTGAATCTGACGGCTGCCCATCATGTCATCCATTATGACTTATGGTGGAATCCTGCCGTTGAAAACCAGGCCACCGACAGGGCATACCGGATAGGTCAAAAGGACAATGTGATGGTTTACAGGTTCATCACCTCCGGAACCCTTGAGGAGAGAATCAACCAGATTTTAAGACAAAAAAGACGTCTTGTTGAAATGACAGTTGATGGCAATGAAACTTTTATAAGTGAAATGACAAATGATGAATTAAAGGAAATGTTAAACTTGCGTAAGGAGCATTAACTATGTCAAAAGAATGGGATGATATTAAAGTCAACAGGCGCAAAGGCGATGACGTGCGCTTTGAATCAAGTACTATTCAATCAATATATGATGGAATCGAGTTTTTAAGAGATGAAGCAACCCAGATATTAAGGGATATTGACACTTCGGCCATTAGGGAAAACATTGATGAAATGGAGCTTCGTGAATTCGGCGAGGACACATTGGATCAGTTTTCAGACATTGCCGATGACCTGTCAAATTTCAAAAATGAAATCATCGATTCGGATGAGGTTCCCGAATTCGTTAAGGATTATTCAAAAAATGCAAAAATCGCCTTGGGACGCGAGGATGTCTATATAAGACGAGCAAAAAGAAAGCTTGAGAGATTGGAAGGCAAAAAGTTAAGTGATGTTTACAAGACAAATATTAGGGTCATTGAACTGTCTGACAAGGCAATTGCCCTCAATGACCTGAACCATGAGCCATATTACCTTAAAGGAGTTGCACTGACCAATCTTAAAAGGTATGACGAGTCCATCGAAGAGTTTATAAATTCATTGGCCTTGAAAGAGGATTTCACTGATGCAAGACTTGGAATTGCAAATGCCAACAGGCTCAACGGTGACTTTGAGGATGCGATAAACGTATATGTTTCTGTTCTCAAAATCGATGAAAACTCACATGAAGCCCTTAAGGGAATGGCATACAGCTATTATGATTTAAAAGAGTATAGGGATGCAAACAACTTCTTTGAAAAGGCCAATTCTGTAAAGGCACTTGATGGTGATGACAGGAAAATATGGGACGAGTGTCTGGAAAATCTTGATTGATTCTAATTTTTTCTTGATTGGGTGTTCAGGGTTCTGTAATAGTATCCTTTCTGCTTCAGAAGCTCTTCATGAGTTCCCTGCTCGATGATTTCACCGTCTTCTATGACGATGATTTTATCGGCATTCTTGATTGTTGACAGTCTGTGTGCTATAATGAAGCTGGTGCGGTTTTCCATCAGCCTGTCCATAGCCTTTTGAATCAGCTTTTCGGTTCTTGTATCGACGCTTGAAGTGGCTTCGTCAAGAATCAGAACCTGCTTTTTGGAAAGGATTGTCCTTGCAATTGTCAGAAGCTGCTTTTGACCATGGGAAATGTTGTCTGAATCCTCGTTGAGTTCGGTTTTATATCCATCGGACAGCTGCCTTATAAAGTTATCGGCATAAACCTGACGTGAGGCATCGGCGATTTCATCTTCTGTGGCATCAAGGTTTCCGTAGCGGATATTGTTTTCAATGGTGTCTGAGAAAAGCCATGAGTCCTGAAGCACCATTCCGACAAGTGACCTTAGGCTATGCTTGTCATATTCCTCAATGTCGGTGCCGTCTATTTTTATTGAACCTGAATCGACATCATAAAATCTCATGAGCAGTTTGACTATGGTAGTTTTTCCCGCTCCGGTTTCACCGATTATTGCTATTTTTTCACCCTTATTGACTGTAAATGAAAGGTTTTTAATAATCTTTTCATTAGGCGAATATCCGAAGCTAACATCGTCGAAGACAATATTTTCCCTGATTTCTGTAATCTGTTTTGTTGATGGGTTTTCCTCATCATCAAATTCCAGAAACTCATAAATACGTTCTGTAGCAGCCATTGCAGTTTGGATAAGGTTCATCACCCTTGTAATCTGCTGGATAGGTCTTGTGAAGTTCTGCACATATTGGAAAAATGCAAGAATGTCTCCCACGGCTATTGCCCTTTGAAGCACAAATATTGCGCCTAAAATCGCTATTACAACATATGCGAAATTGGATATGAAGTTCATTAGAGGGCCGTTAAGGCTTGAGAAGAACTGTGATTTCCATTCCTGGTCAAACCACATGTCATTGTCCCTGTTGAATTTCTCAATGGATTCCTCTTCCTGATTGAATGCACGGATTATGTCATGGCCAGTGAAGGTCTCCTCGATTTGTGCATTAACTGATCCTTTAAAGACAAGCTGCTTTAGGAAATAGCTTTGGGAGTGTTTTGTAATGTATCTGATTACTAGAAATGCAATCGGAATCAGGATGATTGTTGATAATGTCATCCAGACATTTATGGAAAGCATCATAAAGAACACTCCAACGATTGTGATGACTGCGCTGAGCATCTGAAGGAATACCTGAGTGATACCGTTTTGAAGTGAATCTACATCGTTTGTGATTCTTGAGAGAATATCTCCCCTTTTGTTTTCGTCAAGCTGGCTCATTGGAAGCTGAGTTACCTTTTCAATCAGCCTTTCCCTTAGATTATAACTTATTTTGGTTGAAATCTCAACAATGAAATAGCTTTGAAGATACATGAAAAGAGAACTTATGATGTATAGAATCACTACAATGATTAAAGTGTTTATAAGGCTTTCAAAGTCGATTGTGCCGGTATGGTGCATTATACTGTTGATTCCGTTGAATATTATGGTTGTTGCATTTCCAATCAGTAACGGTGCAATGACGCTGAAGAGCGTGGATATCACTGCACAGATTACTGTTATAGTCAACTTTAATTTGTAATCTTTAAGCAATCCCAGAATGTTTCTGATTGCCTTTTTATTGTCAACGGCCTTTTCAGGAGGCTTTCTTTTAAGAGGTCTTGGACTCATAGTCCATCCTCCATATTGTCAATTTGCGTGTTGACGATTTCGCGATAAATCTCACAGCTTTCAGCCAGCTTCAGATGTGTGCCTCTATCAACGATTTCACCATTGTCAATGACCAGTATCTCATCTGCATCCATGATTGTTGAAATCCTTTGGGAAACGATTAGTATGGATGAGTTTTTAAGTTTTGAAAGATTCTCCTTTACCTTGCGTTCGGTATTCATGTCCAATGCTGAAAAACAGTCATCAAACAGGTAGAAATCATGAGGTCCTATTATTGCACGGGCTATTGACAGGCGCTGCTTTTGCCCTCCAGAAAAGTTGGAGCCTCCCTGACTCACTTCCTCTTCCAAATCACTGACGAAATCAACCTGCGCCATTTCCAAAGCGTTTTCAATTTCACTATCTGTCGCATCGCTTTTACCTGCGAGCATATTTGATTTGACCGTTCCCTGAAACAGAATGGCCTTTTGAGGGGTGAAGCTTATCCTTTCACGCAAGGTCTTTAGATTGAAGTCTTTAATGTTAATTCCATTGATTAGGATTTCACCTGAGGTCGGATCCTGCAGCCTTGGAATCAGATTGAGTATTGTTGATTTTCCGCTTCCGGTACCTCCGATTATTGCGGTAGTTTTTCCCGGCTCCAGCTTAAAGTTTATATTATTTAAAGTTTCCTTTTCACTTCCTGGATATCTGTATGCGACATCTTTAAATTCAATGACCGAATCCTCGTCGATTTCGGTAATGTCTCCGTCGGTTATTGTTATTTCAGTATTCAAAACCTCTTTTATACGTCTTCCGGAAACAAGTATTCTCGGAAGGATTATCAAAAAACCTCCAATCATAATAAAGGAAGTCACGATTTGAGTGGAATACTGGATGAATGCGATAATGTCTCCGGTCATAATTCCGCCGCTTAATGCATCATATGCACCGAAATAAAGAATCAGAACTGTCATCAGATTTAAAATCATTACCATCAGAGGAATCATAATCATGATGTTTCTGTAAACAAAAAGATTAACATCCAGAAAATCCTGATTGACCTTCTGGAACTTTTCCTGTTCAAAATCCTGCCTTACAAATGCCTTAATCACAGGAATTCCGATTAAAATTTCCCTTGAAACCCTGTTGATTTTATCGATGATTTCCTGGGTTATCTTAAAGTAAGGCAGTACCCTTACAAGGATAATTAGAAGCAATGCCAGAACGGTGACGAATGTAACGAGGATAATCCATGAAAGGTCTGTTCCAAGTTCAAATGCCTTTATGATTCCTCCAATACCTAACAATGGCGCAAAAAGCATTGTCGTAAAAATCATTGCAAGCACGCTTTGCAATTGGTTCACGTCATTTGTTGAACGTGTAATCAGGGATGACCTTGAAATCTCATTAAGTTCCCTGTTTGAAAATTTCAGGACCTTTGAGTAAACGATTTTTCTTAAATCCTTTGCATAACCTGATGAGACTCTGCTTGAAAAGTAGGACACTCCCACCGTTGCAAATGCGGAAATAGCAACCATCAAAAGCATTATCTTACCGGTATCGATGATAAATTGAAAATCAGTGTTTTGAATTCCTATATTGACTATGTCTGCGGTGTACTGGGGCAGCGTCAAATCGCAATAGACCTGAACAAGCAGGAGTATGCAGATTGCTATTATCTGTGGAATTCTGCTTTTGATTGGTTTTAATAATTTCTTCATTTCTCTCTATATAACTTATGTTGGCAATTATTAATTAAGTTATAGTTTTTGACAAATTTAGTAAATCTATTCAATTTGAATTATTGTTTGCATATAAACTCTTGTTCATATGGATATTTTAGCCAAATTTAAAATGAACATTATTTATATTTAACAATAATATTTATTATTTTATTCATTATTTTTCAAACATAAATATTTTTATTTCATTAATTATAAAAAATTATAACAATTCATTCGTAGAGTATATATACTTTATACTTCAGATATTATTATTGTATTCAAATTAAAAGTGATTAATTATGAATGTTAAATATTTGATGATTGTCAGTTTGGTGCTGGCAATTCTAACAATTGGTGCTGTTAGTGCATCAGACGACGCCGATAATCTAACAGTGAGTGATGAAGGAGTGGATTTACAGGAAGCTCCTTTGGATGATGTTGAATTAACTGAAGATTCGGACAATGAAATACTGTCTGATTCTCCTTCTGCTGAGAGTTTTGAAGTTGAAGTGAATTATAGTCCTGTAACACCATATAGTGATGATTATGCAATTATGGTCAGCAGCGAATGGGGATATTACACTGGTAATATATCCGTTGCTGTCGATAACAAGGACCCTATATTGTTTGAGATTGGTGAGTATACTGGGAACCCGGATGAATATGAACCGTTCTGGGATAAAAAGATAACTCTTGAAGATTTAAATATCGCTTCAATTGGGACTTATAGTCTTAATGTTAAATTTATCACCGATTCCGGAAAAACAATAGACCTTGGTAAGCATACTTTAAATGTAGTGGATGAAGAAAAATTCACCGCTAGTGATTTTGACAGTAATTATGGAATAGAAAAATTAATTGCCGTTAATTCTGATGAGGATGTAGTTAGTATTAATAATTATTATGCTAACGGTAACTTGACTGCAAAGATTAATGGAGTTCAGGTCGCAAGTAAAAAATTCAATGAGGGTTATGCGGGTTTTGATTTAAATGATTTAAAAATTAATTCAGAAGGCAATTACACTATTCAAGTTGGATATACCCACCCAACAGGAAAATATTCAATAAATCTAATTGAGGGCACATTTAAAGTCATTGAAAGTGAAGGTTATCCTGGATTTAGTGCATATATTAATAATGTTGATTATGGAGAAACTTTTGGAGATGATGATGACATGGAGCCGGAATGGTTAGAATGCATTTGTTACTGTGGAATGAATGATGTGAATTTAGAGGGTAATGTCCTTGTGTTCATTGACAATGAGTTGTACTATAATAAAACCATGGAATTTGAGAATTATATTCATTTGAATGATTTAAATAAAAAACCAAGCATTGGTGAACATGTAGTTCAAATTAAATTTGAAGATGAATATGGTGAGGTAACAACAGTTAAAACACGTTTAATAACAATTGGAAATGCAACCGACAAAACTCCTACCATAACACCTGCACCGGTAACTCCTATTGCAACTCCTGCTGCTCCTGTTTCAGTTCCTGCTTCAGTTCCGCCTTGTTGATTCCTTTTACATCATCCGCCTT
>JAUNXD010000002.1:0-20357 GCA_030539985.1 Methanobrevibacter sp. | reverse complement strand
ATGATGTGCAGATATCTCTTAAAAAGGTATCATCCGTTAAAAAATCAGCTAAAAAACTTGTTTTGCAGGTTACTGTTAAAGTTAAGGGTAAAGCTGTCAAAGGTAAAGTTGTTAAATTCAAATTTAACGGCAAAACCTATAAGGTAAAAACCAACAAAAAGGGTGTTGCAAAACTAGTTCTTAAGAAAAAGGTATTGAAAAAACTTAAAGTTGGTAAAAAAATCAAATATCAAGTTTCCTATGGAAACACAGTTAAAAAATCAACTATAAAAGTTAAAAAATAAGTAAATCGTATTTTTACTTATTTTTATTATTTTTTTTAATTATATTGGTAAGACATTATTTTGCATATTTTACCATTAAATCGAACAGTTCCTTGGCCTTGTCTGTGGAATCCTGCTTTGTAATGTTTTCAGGTATTTCATAGACGAATGTAGGATAGCCTGCTTTTGCAATAGGGCATGATACAAGGGTTGCGGAAGTTGATTTGTATGTTTCGTTTCCGGTTCTCGGATAATAACCGAAATCGGTTGTCTTGTTTATCTTTTTGGCAATCTTTACAGATGCATTGTCCATTTGAGGTGTTGCAAGGTAAAATCCTTCACCGTACCATTCGACATGTGAATGGCTGATGATGACGCAATCCGCATCTGATTGGGTGACGTCGGGATTTACGAAGTCATGAACAAGGCTTTCACCATTGTTACGGCTCTTTTTATAATCTTTCTTGTCTTTTGTGACGTTGACCTGATAATGGATGATCTTGACGTTGTCATGTTCTGAGGCATATTCCTTTGCTGCCTTGATTTCAGGATTTATTGATAGCTTTTCCCTTGGATGGATTCCTGTAATCAGTGCAATGGAATTGTTTGCACTCGCATTTCCGTAAATGATTTTCTCGACAGTTCCCAAACTGTTGTTTCCAATCACATGGTAGGGGGAATTGTCAAACTGGTTCTTGTCGTTGACAATGACCACTGCGAGAATCAATACTAAAATAATGATGAGAAGTATTTTTGTTCTTCTTTTCAATTTTTCACCTTTGAATATATTTTTTACTTTTTAAAATAAATACTTGTTTGGTGATATTATTTTTATTAAGGCTGGTTGGTACCAGCCTTGTTCAATATTCTCATCGACTAATATAGTTTATTTTTCTACATATTTTTGTAAAGAAAAGGGGATTTTCTCTACATTATTTCATTTGTTCTCAAAGTATATATTATTTTTCTTTGATTTGAGGTCAGTATTACGAGATTGGGTCAATATTGTTAAGGGTTGTAGTTTGATTTATATATTATTATATTATGATGACAATTTTACGGTGTCAATGCAATTGTGCTGTCAAACCATTTAAAGAGACAGTATTCATTGTCTTTTCAATATTGTTGAATGAAAGCATACATTTTGATTCTTTTTGAATTGAAAATTAAAAATTTTCTATAAAAAAGCAGATTTAGGATACTTTTATATATTTAATTGGATATAATTATTAATACTTAAATGTTTTAAGTAAAAATCCAAAAGAAGTGAAAAATATATGACAAACGAAGATTTCGCACAGAAAATAAAAGACATTAGAGCTAGACAGGACATGTCTATAGAAGAACTTTCCGAAAAGAGTGGCGTAAAGCTTGAAGTTTTACAGGCTATGGAAGACGGTGAAGTAATACCTTCCCTTACACCATTAACAAAAATGGCAAGGGCATTAGGGGTAAGGCTCGGAACATTTCTCGATGACACACCGCAACTAGGACCTGTAGTGACCCGTGGCGGCAAAACCGAAAACACACTGTTCTTTTCAGGAAGGGAAGACGTTACAAATGCCACAAACCTTGAGTTCCACTCATTAGGTGCAGGAAAAATTGACAGAAACATAGACCCATTCATAATCGACATCGACTATGAGGAAGGGGAAAAGGAACTGTCCTCCCACGAAGGTGAAGAGTTCATTTATGTTCTTGAAGGTGAAATTGAAGTCATCTACGGAAAGGACACTTTCACAATCTCTCAAGGGGACACAATCTTTTACGACTCAGTGGTACCGCACCACCTTCACGCAAGCGGTGAAGACAAGGCAAAAATACTCGCCGTATTATACACACCATACTAGGAGCGTTGAGAAAATGAATAAAATAACTTCAAAACCAAAAATAGACAGATTTTTCACAGCCGGTTTGGATTTGCGCTTAAAAACATTGCAGTTGAGATTGCATTAATGATTTGTAGTTTGGTTTGGTTATTTTATTATAAAAAAAATGAGGTGAAAATATGAGCGAATTATTTACAGAACTGCCATTAGGCAAGTTTTTTGAATCAATGGTTGAAAAACAGCCTGATCATGAATTTATTGTTTATCCTGATAGAAACTTAAGATTTACATACAAAGAATTTGACGAAAGAATTGACAATCTGGCAAAGGGAATGCTTGCCATCGGAATCGAAAAGGGAGACCATGTCGGAATCTGGGCAAAAAACGTCCCGGAATGGCTGACATACATGTTTGCAACCGCAAAAATCGGTGCAACAATAGTGACAGTCAACACAGCATACCAGTCACATGAGCTTGAATACGTGCTCAAGCAGTCAGACATGAAGGCACTGGCAATGACTGATGGATTCAGGGATACAAGCTATTTTGATATTTTAAATGAACTTGTCCCTGAAATGAAAACATGCGCCCGTGGAAACCTCGTATCCGAGAAATTCCCACGCTTGAAATTCATTTTCCACGTTGGCCAGGAAAAGCACCGTGGAATGTACAATACCAATGAGCTTCTGCTTTTAGGTATGAACTATGACGATGATGAATACCAGAAGGTAAAGGACTCCGTAACCCAGTATGACGTAATCAACATGCAGTATACATCAGGAACAGAAGGGTTCCCGAAAGGAGTAATGCTTACCTCACGTAACATCGTCAATGACGGTTACTACATCGGAGAGAACATGAACTACTCTCCAAAAGACAGATTATTATTGCAGGTACCTCTCTTCCACTGTTTCGGTACCGTTTTAGGGGTAATGGCCGTAATCACTCACGGCTCTACCATGGTGGTGCTTGAAGAGTATGACCCATTGCTTGCAATCTCATCCATTCAAAAGGAGAAATGCACATCAATCTACGGCGTTCCTACAATGTTTATCGGAATGATGAACCATCCAATGTTTGACATGTTCGACATGAGCTCACTTAGAACAGGTATCATGGCAGGTTCCACATGTCCAGTTGAGACAATGAAGGATGCTATCGAAAAGATGAACATGAAGGAAATAACAAGCGTATACGGACTTACTGAAGCTGCTCCAGGTTTCACACAAACCAACGCTGCCGATTCATTCGAAAAGAAAATCAACACCGTCGGACGTAAGTTCCCGAATATCGAGGTTAAAATCGTTGATCCCGAAACCGGTGAGGAACTTGGTCCGGGCGAAACAGGTGAGATAATGTGCCGTGGTTTCAATGTAATGAAAGGATATTACAACATGCCTGAAAAGACCGCTGAAACCATCGAGCCTGACGGATGGCTTCACTCAGGAGACCTTGCAACAGTCGATGAGGACGGATACTATTCCATTGTGGGCCGTATCAAGGACATGATCATTCGTGGTGGAGAAAACATCTATCCGCGTGAAATTGAAGAGTTCCTGTTTACCCATGAATGCGTTCAGGACGTGCAGGTTGCAGGAATTCCTGATGAAAAGTACGGTGAAATCGTAGGTGCTTTCATCATCAGGGAAGATGGATTCGATGATGTTACAGAAGCAGATATCCGTGATTTCTGTATCGGTTCCATTGCAAGGTATAAGGTGCCTAAATACGTATTCTTTGTTGATGAATTCCCGCTCACTACAAGCGGTAAGATCCAGAAGTACAAATTAGGCGATTTAGGCCTCAAACTGCTTGACGAAAGACGTGAAAGAGGAGAATTATAATTCTTCCTCAAATTATTTTTTTACACATTTTTTTCAAAATTGCTTCCAAAATCACAAAAAACCAAAACCTTTATATATAACCTAAAATAAATATTAAACTGCACTTTAAATTATCGAAATAATTTAACCACATCATTAAATTGAATTTGAATTTGGACTCTGTACGAACTCGTTTAATATTGGAGGCTGATAAAAATGACACCACAAGTAAAATCAACTACATATTGGAGTGTAGTGTTCTTTTAAACTCATATGTTGCCCAGTTAATATAAGGAATTTCCATCCGCTGATTAGGCAACCGGAAATGCATTTGTATAACTGTTTGATGCCATGGGAGGTATTCTATGGACCTTATTGAATACTGTTTGGATTTTTTAGGTATTCTGATGTTCATGGTACTGCTCGTAATAATTATACATGCTGTTATGGTTATAATCTGGAGTTACTCTCAAACAGGCTATCCGCTGTTCTATCTGAGGAATTTCTACCATAATGTGTACCATATTAACATTTAAACTATCATCATTTTAGAGGAAAAATAATGGAAATCAAAAGAAAAATCAATTTAGACGTGAAAAGGACTGTTGAAAATTCTGTAGCTGGAAACGGTGAGTTCCATTTCTATGTGGATGAACTCACATCCAACGATTACATGCCGACTTACGCAGGCAATGCCGATGAAAAATACACTTACGATGAAATGGACGATGAATTCTTTGAATTTTTAGCCCGCAAGGTTAAAGGTGATGGAATTTACATTCGTCTGGTATATGCGACTGCAAGTGAAACCAATGGGGAAGCTGTATTTGAACTGGAATACGGTGGCAAGAAAGAGGAATTCAGGACATCTGATGTTGAAAATGTATTGGTATTTGAGTTTGCCGACTTTGGAGTGAAAGTCAAAGGCGGGGAAGTGACCTTCGGTGCAACAATCGAAGGTGGCTGCGTTCACGTTCCATACTTTGCCGAATTCGGATCTTTAAAGGCAAACGAGAAATTCATATCACTTGAAAATCCTTTAAACAGAAGGATAATTGAAATCATGGAGGGGATGATATTATGATCAACGGCCCTGTAGCTGCCCTGCAGCTTATACTGATAATTGCCTCACTGGCTATTGTTCTTTACACTTTAATAATAAAAGGAGATGAAAACAGGACTACATGCGTGATGTTTCTGATTAATTTATGTTTGCTGTGGATGGTATTGATTTAAAGAGGTTTCAATGGAGATTAATTGGTTTAAATATTCGGTAGAGATTGTTGAATTTTTAAATGAAAAAACGCTTGAAAAAATCGATTATGGAATATTGGATTTGTCCAAAGTTAAAAATCATGAGCTGAGAAGTGTCCTTGTCTTTTTTGAGGAGCTTCTCACACTTGAGCTTAAGGTTAACTATCTGGAAAATGACACCGGAATATTCAGGGTCAATGCTGCCGGAAACGGCTATTGCTACAGTGAGTTCGGTCATGTCATTGAAGCAGGTTCAATCTGTGAGCTTAAGGAAATGGTTTTAAGCGAAAACAGAATTTGGTATGTTTTTGATGAAATTTTAGCAGAAGATATATTAAAGGGGAGATAATTTGAATTTCGAGGATTATGCTAAAATCAACAGGATAATGAGGTTTTTTGAACCTCAGATTGTTGGAATCAAAATAGTTGGCGACAAGCCATCTCATGCGGTTTGCGACAGTTTCAAAAAGGATTTGGAACTGTTCAAATCACAATTACAAAACAGAAATGTATATAAAGTGGTATTCTATGGTGATTGCTTTGTTGAAATTCTTTTAAGGAACAACGGCACACCTGTGGTATACTACTTCTCAACAGGATTCAGGGAAGTTGAAAATACCGTATGCGAAATGAAGAGAATCTGTAGGGATTTGGATGTCACATGCAGTGACGGCGATCCCACAATACTTTGAGGTGGTTTTTTTTGATTGAATGCCCGAACTGCTCAAAAAAGCTTAATGAGAATTTCACATACTGCTATATATGCGGATGTGAAATACGCAGCGAAAACATGGGAGATTTCAAGACAAATCTCCTTAACGTTTTCCATATTGATGATGAGTTCCTGTATCTTTTTTCTGTCAAAGGCAAACAGGTAATCCTTAAGGCCGACAGCATCGAGGAGCTCCAACACCTGGTGTGGCTGAACAGGTTTCCATGGAAGGAAATCTCTCAAAACGTTCAGCCCGATTAATTGACCGATTCATTCTGACAGCTGTTCGACTGGGGTTTTTGTCTTTCTTTGTTCATATCATTTCACCTTATACATATCTCCTATGTAGTTTTTTTCCCGGTCGAACAGTAATAATATATTTATTTTATCCAAGACAAATTATAAACAAATGATTACTGAAGTTATTATCCAAAGACTAGATGAACTTATCGGAGACTACAACACTCCTTTTTTTAACTACCTGCTTTACTCCTATGACCTGAGTCTGGACGAATGCGAATTCATCATTGAGGAGCTTAAAAGCGACATCAACGCAGGCAATGTGGTTCCGGACAATATCGCAAAGACACTGGAGGACTGCTTCAGGTCAAGAGTCACAAGTCTTGAAAAGCAGGAAAAAATCGAGTACCTCTCATCCCTTATTGGCGAGGACAATGACTTCTACATCAAATATCTCAAAAAATACAATCTGGATTCAAAGGATATGGATATGATTTATAACCGTATCGAATCCAGGATATATAATGAAAACATTTCTGATTTTGAAATAAAAAGATATCTGGAGTATTATTTTGCAAATGCGGTAAGGCAAACTTCATATATCAATGAATTAAATAATATTGTAGGAAACGATTATGACACTTTAATCATACAGGCCATGAAAAGGAAATACCCGATTCTTAATGACCGTGACATCATTCAGATTGTCTTTAACATTCATGGTCAGATTATTGAGGCCACAGACTTTAAGAAAGGCATCAAGGATGAATTTCAAAAGCAGTGTATGAGAAAAAGCGAAGACAAAAAGGCACAATGCCGCAGGAAACTGAACGGATTTGTAGAGGGAAGCGGTGATTCCTTTTCGCAGCTGGTTGAATTCAAGAATCTCACCAAATCAGACGGTGAAAAGATTGTCAGGCAAATCGAGGATGACATAATGAAAGGTCTGATTCAGCCTGAGAGAATCGACAGCGTTTTCATAACCAAGCGTTTTAATGATTATAATGAGAGACAATAGTGTTTTTACTTTTCTTAAAAGTAAATTTGGGAATTTATATGACTTATGCAATGTCATGGAAAAGTTGATTGCAGCTCAAGAGTACAACCTAGCCATGGCAACCGCCAAAATAGTCCTTGATGTGTTCTGCCGGCAAACCAAAAGGGAACTTGTCTTTACTGTTGATGTTTTCAACGACCATGACTTGAAATTATCGCTTGATGATTTGAAGGGCGTTCACAAAATACTGTTTGAATATATCTATGAGGATTATTTCGTCGCAATCGAAGAGTTTCTTAGGGTCGACTATGAATTCGATTTCACGTTTCTGGGAGATGATGTCAAAATAACAAACGAGGACATCTACCTTATTGCAGATAACCTTGAAGTCAACTCCATAATGCCTTCCCTTATCGGATTGGAAGGTGATGATTTGATATCCCTTGACGATTTGAATTCCGATGACAAAAACAGGGCATTGGATTTGATAGAGCAAAATCTCAACACATTCATTGAAGAGAACATATTGTCCCTTGAGCTTTTTGACAGTGAAGGAAACCCTCTCACACGCCAAATCAATTTTGAAGCCCAAAGAAAAGTTGACAGGTGTATTGTTCGTGAAATCCCGCCAAAGGTAAAGCTTGACCCTCATCAGAGAAGTGCAGTCGAATACACCGGAAAGCCATTGGTGATAAATGCAGGTCCGGGTGCCGGAAAGACACGTGTAATCATCGAAAGGGTAGTGCATCTCATTAAGGAGGGTGCAGAACCCGAAAGCATTCTTGTAATCACATTCACAAACAAGGCCGCTGAAGAGCTTCGAGAAAGGTTTAAAAAGGATACGAAACTTGATTTGAACATCATAAACCAGATGAGAATAAGCACAATCCACAGTTTCTGCAGATCCATTCTCAATGACTTCTGCGACATTCCATATAATCTGCTTAAAAGGGAATCCGAAAGAAACCTGTTTTTCAACAAGCACAGAAAGGAGCTTGGTTTTACCGGTCCCGCATTTCTTAGAAACTATGAATCCGGACAGGTATTGAAGAAATATGATGAGTATGCGCTTTTTGAAGTCGACTCCGAAGCCCTTATTAAATATATTGAATCGAAGTACTCTCCAAGCAAGGAATATCTAAGCTACATTGATGAATACTGCCGCACCCATCCCGACACCCAATATCCTACCAAAAAGGAAATCAAGGCTTTGAAATTCCAGTGCGACGTATACAAGGCAAGGTATCTTCAGATTGTAAAGTCATATTCTGACTGGATTGATTTGATGGAAAGGGAACATGTCTGCGACCAGAACTATCTTCTTATCAAGGCTCTGGAATTACTTTCAGATGATGACAACCTCAAACAGGTTCGCTACACCAATGTCCTCATAGATGAGTTTCAGGATACCGATGCCATTCAGATGCAGATATTCGAGCGTTTAAGAAGCAAGGCCGACACTTTCACTGTTGTAGGTGACGCTGATCAGAGCATATATTCCTTCAGGGCAGCCAATCCGAAGTTTTTCAATGACTATTCAAGAAGCGATGAGTTTGAAAACAGGATTCTCATAAACAATTACCGCTCAACCGCCGATATCGTTGAGTTCAACGAGAAGTTCATAAGCCCAAAACGTGCAAATCCAAAGGATCTGACAACGGAAAATGACTCCAAAATGCCAGTGTATATGCTTGAAAACCTGCGGGACGATGATGAGTACAGGGGAATCGCATACATAATCAAGAACCTCAAGACCTATGGCAAGATTTCAAAATACAGTGACGTGTGTGTTCTTTTCAGAAGCCACAAGGACAAAAAGGACATTCTCGATGAGTTTGAAAAGGAAAAGATTCCATTTTACCTTAAGGGTATTGATGATTTGATTTATCAGGATGAGGTAAAGGCGATGCTTGCCCTTCTCTGGTACATGCTTCCATTCAACCCTTCACTCATAGCCTATTACGGTGATGGGGGCCAGTGGATTAATCTCTCATCCTTTACCGACAGGTATTATGAATCATCAAAGGTGTTCAGGCTTTCTGCAAAAACCCAGGATATCCTCAACACCATAGAGCAGAGATACCATGCGGATGTGGTCAATGTCAAAAGCAACTTCAAGCCTATTGATTCATCATCCAAATCAGCTTCGATAATGGATGTGGTAAGGGACTATCCGGATGACGCATTGGAGGAAATATTCCATACTGTCGGAGTCGTTGACCTGAGCTCATACTCACGCCAGGAGCTTAAAGGCATTGGAATCACCGATGAGCATGATTTGGACTTTTTTACTGCATTGAATGATTTGAAATCCTCATTGAGCGAAGTGAGGCTCACATCCCTTGAAGTGTTCTATGAACTCCTGAAGATAACCGGATACATGGATGAGCTTCTATCCCGCAGTGACTTTGAGGCAAAAAAGGCGGCGCTTAACTTGGCCCTGATTTCTGAGATAATATCTGACTATGAAAACATCATGGGAAAATATGATTTAATAGGTCTTTTCAACTATATATACCGCTCACTTAAGTATTACTCCTGTCCGATTAACGAGGAGGAGGACAACTCCCAGAAGGTTCATATAATGACCGTCCACAAGGCAAAGGGCCTTGAATATCCGGTCGTCATAACCGCTTCAATAAAAAACAGAAGCTTCCCATTGAAATTCTCACCTCAGCGAAAGGCCCATGTATACAATAACTATCCTGTCTACCCCACCCCGAACGAGTTCCTCAAATATAAGATATCCGAAAAGGAGGAGCCGTTCGAGTTTGACAGGGAGGAGGAAAGGGTCGTTTATGTTGCAAACACCCGTGCAGAGGAGCTTCTGATACTTTCAACAGTACTTCCCCGCACAGGAAGCAGAACACCCGTGGTGCTTCAGGACTTTGAAGGCGACCTTGTCAAAATCGAGCCTTCAGATGTCAGGAACATGAAAAAGGTAACCTCCCACATGATAAGGGATACCAATCTCTTTAACCAGATAGAGTTTGAAGACATTCTCGAGGACTATCTTTTCTGTCCTCTGAAATACAATCTTGAAAACAACCTCAAGTTCAAAAACCCGAAAAACATCAACAAGTTCATAGATTCGAAACTCAGGATAATCCTAAACCGCCTGCACAATGACAGGTTCATGACAGACTGGGACAGGCAAAGCATTGAAAACCTTGTTTCAGAAGTAATCAGATCATACTCCTTTGCATCAGGCGAAAAGGGTTTAAAAAAACTGTTCAATAATTTCGCCGATTACTGGGATGAATACGGCAAGAACTTTGACGTTATTGAAACGTCCCATCAGGTAAGTCTTGAGGTTGGAGGATATGACATAAACGGCGTGATTGACCTTGTAATCTCAGACGGTAACGGAGTTAGTCTCGTTCACTTTATCCGCACACGTGACGCAATGAAAAACTACCATTCATTTTATATGGAACTTTTAAGCTATTACGCATTGGCGCTGAGCGAACATGAGGACGTTGTAGTTGAAAACCTTATACTGTATGTCCTGGATGAAGGAAAACTCTATGAAAAGGAATATGTCAAAAGCGAGTTTATAGAGGAGTATCTTTCAGGTGTGGTTGACTGCGTTTCCAAAAACGATTATGCCAAATATAAGGTTAACTGCGAGGCATGCGAATTCAACGGACTCATATGCAACCATGACAACTTATTTTAAGGACCATCTTTAAAACTATAAATGATGATTCCTGAGAAAATTGCCCGTGAACTTAAAGATGACAGTGTCCGATTCAGCCTTAATGGACTGTCAACAAATTGGATGAGCTGTAATGATTCATTCATTTTACGAATTGACAGCTCAGCTTTGAATCCTGTTTATTTAACCGAACACATAACAAAAGAGATTGAAATCAAAAACGTCCTTGATGAGGGTATCGGTTTTTTGGATTCGGGCAAATACCCGAAGGCCATTGAAAAGTTTGATGAGGTCATATTCTATGATGGCAAACATGGCGAAGCATTACTGAACAAGTCATTTGCACTATATCATCAAAAGCATTTCATAAAGGCTCTCAGACATTACAAAAAGGCAATTAAAACAGATTCCAGTTTGAAGGATGTCGAATACCATATGTCTCTCATTAAGGAGGCCAACCATGAAAGGGACAATTTCCCGAAAATCAAACTCAACATTTACGCCGGAGACGAGCATTTCCAAAAGGGAGAGTTTGCCGATGCAGTTGAAAGATACAACCGTGCACTGGAAAACCCGTCCAGGTTCAAGGAAAAGATCCTGTCAAAATTATTGAACAAGAAGGCCACTGCCCTTTTAAGGCTTGAGGAATTTGAGGAGGCATTGGAATGCTTTTGTGAGTCTTTGGATGTTGGCCTTAACGATTATGCCCATTTCGGCAGGGGTATGTGTCAATATCGATTAGGGATGGAAATCTGCGATGAGTTCAAAAACATCTTGGACATTTCCAAACCTCAGATGCTGAGACAGGTCATGATTTTAAATGATTTGGGTTTTTATGAGGATTTAGTGAAAATCACTGATTATTTATGCAAAAATCACTTTAAGGTTGATGAGTTCTACATTGAATTGTTTGAAACTAGAATGTTTGCCATGGATAAGTTGGGCATCGCCACAGAAAAACTAATGGCTGATTTCAACATAATTCAGCTCGATTATCACAAAAATTGAGATGGCTCCGTAGATTAATGTCAATATCGTTGGGATGATGACTGTCCAGATTCCTCCAGTGAAATTGAAAATTCCCAGGTATAGCAATATGAATAATGGAAGCCCGAAAAAGGTGAATAGGATTATCCAAACTTTCAGGGTTTTGGATCCGTCTGTTTTGAATATATATGTGAAGATAATCAGGAAAAGCATGATGAGTGCGATTGACATTACTGTTTTCATGTCCATTTTTGTTAGAAAAATCAGTGCCATGACGATCAGAATCAGTGCGGCATATGCTATTGGGCGCAGGGAATACATTTTCAAACCGGTCACATCCTCATGAACTTTAAGTAATTCTACATTTTTTAATTATATATTTATTTAATTGATTCAACGATTAATTATTTTGATAAAAAATCTATTGTATACACTTTTAATTAAAGCTATTTTCAATCATTTGCCAGCTTATCTTATTGAAGTTTGGCGGACATACCTACTATTATATCTATTTTAATATCATACTTATACTTATGAAGTTTTCTGGATTTATGAATGTCTATCTTCTAGATGACAATTCATGGGAATATCAGTTTGACGGAAAATCACTTAAGGCAAATACCCTGAATGAATTGGAAGTGCTTGTCAGTCTCTACGGCCTTAAATGGAATGTTCTGGATGAGAATCTGGCCCATGAGTCTCATAAGATAGATGAAAACAACAATACAGGTTTTCTCAATGTCTACCGTAAGGATGATTTGTGGTGTTACAGGGGGTCAGATCTGAAATCCCAAAGCCTTGAAGTTCTAAAAAAGAAAGTCACCTCACAAGGTCTTGAATGGAGAGAAACTGATAAGCAAAAAGCTTATAAAAACTGGAAAATTGATTCGAGGAGATTTGAAAAATAGGTTTCGGCAATGCACGAATTTTCATTCGGATGTTATATATACTTTACAGACAAATATTTGATTAAAGAAGTGGTAGTTATGAAATTCAAGCATTTAATTATGGTAAGTATAATACTGGCCATTCTGACGGTTGGTGCTGTGAGCGCTTCACAGGATATTGAAGGCAATGATACCATAGCGCAGCCAGCCGACGATGAGCCAGTCATTGAACAGTCATCAGATGATGATTCAAAAGATTTGGCATATGATGAAGGGGATTTGATTGGAGCAAGTGATGATTCGGAGGACATTCTTGGAGATTACGAATCCGGAAGCGTCACAATTCATGTAAACAAAAATGTGGATATAGGCGAGGACAAGTTGGGTTATGTCAGTGACGATAAGGGTCTTAAGGGAACCATTACCGTAACGATTGACGGAAAGAAGGTCTTCACCAAAAAATTCACGGACGGAAAAACCAAGGTATATCGTATTGGAAACAAGGACATCAACCTAGCCGAGTACTGTGGAGTTCATACGGTTAAAATCTCTTATGACAACGGAAAAGTCAAATCCGATACAGATACTGTTAACATTTTTGAGAGTCCATCAATCAGATGGCCTTCCATGATGTCTGTTGGTGAAGATAATGGAATAATCATACGGGGCAATGCTGGACTTAATGGTAATGCAATTCTGTATAATAGGATAATCACTGGATATGATGCATATGATAATCCAATTTATGCACTTGGAAATGTCAGTGCCACTGCAGATATTATAAATGGTTACGGTTGGATTTCACTGAGCAATTTAGCTAATGGAAGTTATCCTTTTCTGTTAAAGTATAAATATGGCAATTATGAGGGTGAATCAGAGAATACTGTTCTTGTTAAGAATAACAGTCTTGGATTCTCATCATCTGTCACTCCTTTGACAATAACAGTAGGAAACTCAATCACCATTAAGTTAACCGGACCTAAAGGCGAAGGATATGCACTTATATTTGTGGATAACGGAGAACTTAAAGATGTCAAATTCAACTTTGGAGTAATGGAGGAAGTTTATAGTGGATTGAGTGTAGGCAATCACCGTATCACTGTCATGTATATGGAGTATGGAACCGATGTGTTCTATTCAGCAACCTATAATGTGATTGTAAAAGACCATGTCATTAGCTTGAAACTTAAGAAAGTAAAAGTTAAAAGGTCTGCCAAAAAGCTCGTCATCAAGGCCACATTGAAAATTGACGGCAAGGCTGCAAAAAACAAGAAACTGACATTCAAATTCAATAAGATTAAATATACTGCCAAAACCAACAAGAAAGGCGTTGCGAAAATTACCATTAAGAAAAATATACTTAAAAAACTCAAAAAAGGCAAAAAGGTTAAATATCAGGTAACTTATGGAAAAACAACCGTTAAGCAATCATTAAACTACCACGGCTTGTAGAAGCCGTGGATTTCTAGAGTTTTTCTAGAAGTCCACTAGATTAATAGACTCAGGCCATTAAATGGTCTACGTTACTCAAGAATAATATAGGTACCGTGGAATATTTAATTCCAGTTCCACGCTCTACGGTAAGTGATTAAACAGGTTCTGAGATGGTAGGAACAGTGTTGCTTACATTTAAACCTTGGGATAACATTGTCGAGGGATAAAATAACTCCAAAAAAATATAAATGGAGGTAAACGTTATGTTCGTTTACGTATTAAATAAGAATGGTGAGGCTTTGATGCCTTGTAAAGAAAGAAAAGCAAGATTATTATTAAAAGAAGGTAAAGCAAAAGTTGTTAATCGCACACCTTTCACCATACAATTGCTCTATGGTAGTAGTGGTTATAAACAGCCGGTTAATCTGGGTGTGGATGCTGGAAGCAAATATATTGGATTATCAGCAACAACACAAAAGAATGAATTATTTAAAGCAACTGTTGAACTGCGACAGGACATTCCTAAATTAATTGACTCTCGTAGGTCTCTTCGTAGAAGTCGCAGAACCCGGAAATTAAGGTATCGTCCTAAAAGATTCAATAATCGAGGAAAAAAAGGAAAACTGGCTCCCAGCATCCAACATAAAATCGACTGTCATTTAACAATGATTAAAAAAGTCTGCGGAATCATTCCAGTAACAAATATTATTGTTGAAACTGCGGAATTTGACACCCATAAACTAAAAAATCCAAACATACAGGGTTCGGAGTATCAGCATGGTGATGGTGAAGGTTTTTATAATGTTAAATCAGCTGTTTTAAACCGTGATAATTATACCTGCCAAATATGCGGTGCACAAAATACTCAATTACAAGTTCACCATATAAGATTTCAAAGCCAAGGAGGATCCAACCGAATGGAAAACCTCACAACACTATGTGTGGATTGTCATGAAAAAATACACAAAGGAGAACTGAAATTCAACAAGAAAGTCAAATCCTTCAAACATGCCACACACATGAATATCATGGGAAAAAGATTATTTGAATTACTTAAAAAGGATTTTGATAATGTTTTTGAGACATTTGGTTATCTGACTAAATATAATCGCGAAAAACTAGGCATAAATAAATCTCATTCAAATGATGCATTTGTAATCACTCATAATTTCAATGCCCAACCATGCAATGTTGAATTCCTCTTTCGAAAAATCAGAAGACATAACCGTCAAATACACAAATCCAAACCAGGTAAAGGAGGCAAACGCCAACGTAACCAATCACCATACATTATTAACGGATTCAGAAGATTCGATAAAGTAATGTATAACGGAACCGAATGTTTTATCACAGGAAAGCGCAGTAGTGGCTATTTCCAGCTGAAAAAATTTGACGGCACAGTAATCAGTCAGGGAGTCAGTAGTAAACGACTAAAATTATTAGAACCAGTTAAAGGTTGGTTAGTAGATTGGAGGATGGCAATTCCTCCCCGACCTACAGAGATCAAGGTATCCTTGCCATAAGATAGGTGAATCTATGTCATTTTTCACAGATACAAATGTTCATATCGCATACTGCACCGCTTAAGAACCATCATCGGCCGACTTCAAAAATCTCAGGATTTACCATTAAAGTGATTATAAATAACTGCTCCGACTGCAATGACCACAAATGAGATTATTATGATTGCAGCATTTTCAAAGATATTAATCAGGAAACTGCCGACTGATTTCAGGAAGTCTAAAATCGCCTGGACCAATGCGATGAGCTGATTGATCAAGCCTACAATGAAATCTATCAATCCTGCCAGCAATCCCAAAAGCTGCTGTATAAGTGAGATGATTGCTGAGATGAGTCCCATGACGAAATTCAGTATGGCTCCAATCAGGTTTATTAGCTGCTGGATGAGGCCCACTAGGAGGTCCAGTAATTTCAAGAGCCCTCCAAGACCCACAAGTATGGATTCAAGCATCTTTAAAAGCTCTCCGATGGCATCTATCAGAGAGGAGATTTCCGCCATAAGGTTTTCAAAGAAGTTTATAAGGTCCTCAATGGCGTTGACAATCATCATGAAGTCATTTATTATTGAGTCGATAATCGGTTTCCATGCGTCATACAATGCATTTATAAGGGATGTGAGATAATCATACAAGTCGCCCAGCAAATAACCGAGCAGGCCATCCAGGAATGTTGAGTTTGTTTCGTTGTTTTCCGGCTGTGTTATGCCTGTTATGTTGGTTGTATTTGTTGCGTTTGTTGCATTTGTCATGTTGGTGAGATTGTTGGTCTGGTTTAATTGGTGTTCCTCATTTATGTTTTTGAATGATACTTTATATGCAAAGTAATTTGATTCGTTGCCGGATACGGATTTTAGAACTTCAAAATCAAAGACTGCTTCAGTGTGATTGTTTATTTTAACTGCTTCATGGTCAGCTATCTTTTCATGTGAATCCTTGACCGCTTCACCGACTTTGGTGTTTGATGATCCGGTCTTTACGATGCTTGATATTATCTTTGCGATTTTGGCGGTTGAATTCTGCTTGTAGCATTCGATTATGGCCAGTTTCAGTGCGTTTGAATTGCTGGCCTTTGATGTGGAGACACGTTTGAATTCATCCCCGGAACTTGCAGGGGATTTTGAATAATCTAGAATGAATCCTCTAAACCCGTCGCTGAACTTAATGTTATTTCCCTTTCCTTTAGCCAGGATATAGTGCTTTTTGGATTTGTCATCAGTTTTGTTCTTGACTGGCGTATCGTTCTTGTCGTCGGTTTTGTTTTTATCTGAAACATCATTGTCGATTGTTTTGTTATGATCGGTTGTGTTGTCATCGCTGTTTGTGGCATTGTCCGCTACGACAATGGTTAGAAAACAGAATGAAACCAGTATGACAAGAATCAGCGTAACCATCTTTTTGTTCATATTATGCCTCTTGTTAATAGTTTATTTTTCACCTATATTAAATATTATGGCATTCTACGCCGAATGTTGTGTCGGATACCTTTAAATTTTAAATAGTATTATCTAAAAATATATATCTGTCAAGCAGTCAATTATGGTGATAAATATGAATTTACGTGAAATTATAACGGACGCTATCAGATATCCGATTAGCGACACTCGAAAGTTTTTAATATTCTGCGCTTTAATCATTGTGATGAGCCTGTCAACGGTTTTTCCGTCATACGGCATCAGGGACAATACATTATCCCTCATCTTAAGCCTTGTGACATTAATAGTTTCATTCATTGTTTTGGGCTACACGGTTGACGTCATAAAATGCGGATCCGAAGGCGAGGATGTCCTTCCTGACTTTGATTTCGTAAGGCAGTTCGTCGTGGGAATCAAGGCGCTGATTTTGGATATAATCTATTTCATCATACCTGCCCTCATCGTCATAATCGTCGCTTCTGCAACCGGGCTTTTCAGCTCATTTACCGAAATCGTATATGCAAGCATTGACGCTGCGGCCAAAAATGCAACCACCATGACAATGGTAATGGATGCGATTCCCAAATCAACCATGAGCGCATTTACAAATGCCCTTACCGTTACCCTTATCGTTGCGGTGATTCTTTTCATCATATTCTCTTTGATGTCATTTGCAGGACTTGTGAGATTTGCAAAATCCGGAAGCGGAATCGAAGGATTGAGATTCAGGAAAATCCTAAGCGACATGTCAAGTGTAGGGTTTGTGAAAATCATTGTAACCCTTATCGTGATTTATCTGATTTCATTGGTCTTTTCATTTGTTCTCGGCATAATCGGGCTGATTCCATATATTGGCGTTTTCATAGCCATTTTTATCGGAGTGCCTTTCATGATCCTGTTTTTCTACAGGGCCATCGGTTTGCTCTATGCTGATGCATAGAATCAAACCACTTACTTTTTTTAGTTTCTGATATATATACTGCAAAGTTGAAAACTGTCTGACTTTTGATGCTCTTTCAGTTAATGTGAAATGCGTTTCATTAAAATTAATATTTTGAATTTATTTTTGATTTAATCGGGGCTGAAATTAAGGATAATGCATGAAATATTTATGGGGCAGGAAATTATGGAAACCGGCCTGCAGCATCATCATTACATTGTCACCTGCAAAAATGAATATTCAAGAATTTCATGACAGCGACATTGAAGAAATGATTGAAATTTGAAATGGAAAAAACCACAAAAATATAGTGTGAAAAAGCACAAATTTATAGTTTAAAAAAATCAATGAAAAAAAATAAAACAGAGTAGACGAGTAATCGTCTACTTAATGGTTATTTTAACTTTTTTGGTTACGGCTTTAAAGTATTTGTTTCCATAGTATTTTACTGTGGCAATGTATTTGCCTTTCTTGTTCCTTTTGACTTTAAATGTAGCTTTACCCTTCTTGTTTGTTTTCAGGATGTTTTTCTTCTTTTTGGTTTTAGTTTTGGCCTTTGATTTCTTGGCCTTTTTGGCAATCTTTTTGACGATGAGCCTTACCTTTGCGTTTTTGATTGGTTTACCTGTGTTGTCCTTCAGGGTTATCTTGAACTTTTTAGCTGATTTTGCTTTGTAGGTTTTCTTTTTGGCGATTATTTTAGGAGTTGCCTTTTTAACAGTAACTTTAACTTCCTTAACGGATTTATCATATTTAGCGTTGCCGTTGAAAGCTATTTTAACTGCGTATGTGTTAGGAGCCAATCCTTTTGTTGACACTTTAACCTGACCGTTGCTGTCAGTAGTGTATTCTTTCATGCCATTTAAATCAACAGATACTTTAACACCGGTTAATGCTTTGCCGGTACTGTCTTTTAAATTAACAATCAGGTAATTATCAGCATTATAAACTGCTGAAACATCCAAAGCGGTAATTTCAGTTGGAACTTTACTTACCCTAACGGTAACGTTTGTCGAATTTAATGCATAAATTTCATCATCACCGACACTTACGGTAATGATTGCAGTACCTTCGCCAACTGCAGTGACAACACCGTTTTTATCTACACTAGCAACAGATGTATTGCTGGATGTGTAAGTAATATCAAGCAATATTGTATCCGGACGTTTGGTGGCATTGATTGTGTAGGTTTCACCAACTTTTAAATCTAACTTATCCTTATCAACAGTGACATTGGCATTATTTAACTTAACAGTAACATTAATGGTCTTGTTTGCAGCCGCATACTTATCATTGCCCGCAAAGGAAACGGTGATAATTGCCTGACCTTCACCATTAGCAATAACATTGCCATTATCCTCAACGAGTACAATATCATCATCACTGGATTTGAAAGTAACATTGCCTGCATCACCAGGTGTCAAAGTTGCAACAATAACAGTCTCATCACCAACAAACAATTCTAAAGAAACAGTGTTGACAGTAATGTTGGTAGGAATTTTACTGATTGATATAGTAGCATTATTAACAGTTACATTCTCCAAACCTTCAAAAGTAGCATTAACTTCATATTCTCCATAATCAGCAAATGTATATACCGCCCACCAGGTTCCGTTGCCTGCATAAGTTGCATTAATCGGATTGGTGTTTGGGACTATAAATAGTAATTTACCATCCCAAAGGATATCTTTTGGAATGTCAGATTTTACAGTTATATTCACAGTCCTGTTGTTGGTTGCAAATGAAGTCACATTTATAGAATACCTAACATTAGGCATTGTTATTGTTACTGTCCTGTTGATTGGTTGAAATTCAGCATATTCAGTATTGAAAACAGCAATATAAGAACCGACCGGCAAATCTGGAATCCATCCTTCACCACTTAAACAAGTATAATTGCGAACCCATTGACCATCACCTTTAAAGTATACACTTATTGAAATATTTCCATTAGTTACAGGAATGCTGTTGATGTTTGTTTTTAAGTCGAATGTTAATTTCTCACATGAGCCATAAACTGTTGTAAAATTATCAACATTTAATGTAGGTGGAAGATTAAGTGTAAACCAAGGTGCATCCGAATCTGTTTTAAAAATACATGTATCAGCAGTAACAACTGTAACAAAAGTTCCATCAAAAATAGATCCTCCCTGAGATGCAAAGTTACCAGCAAAATTACAATTTTCAACAATACCAGAATCAATCTGGACAGCACCACCATTCTCGTTTGCAGTGTTGGCTGTGAAATTACAATTTGTCACATTACCAGACTTCATCCAGACAGCACCACCATCTCCAGAAGCAGTGTTGCCAGTAAAATTACAATTTTCAACACTACCAGAATCCCTAAAGACAGCACCACCATTATAAGTTGCAGTGTTGCCAGTAAAATTACAATTTG
>JAUNXD010000021.1 GCA_030539985.1 Methanobrevibacter sp. | reverse complement strand
TGGTGACTTTTGCAACACCTTTCTTGTTGGTTTTTGCAGTGTAGGTTTTCTTGTTAAATTTGAATTTAATTTTCAATCCTTTTTTAGCTTTTCCGTTGATTTTAAGGGTGGCTTTCAATACCAGTTTTTTGGCTGATTTTTTAACGCTCTTGATCTTTTTGAGGGTTAATTTTACAACTTGAGCTGGTGTTGGAGCTGCCTTTTTGGTTACGGTAAATGTTGCGGTTGCTGTTGCGTTTGCAAACAATTCAGTTTCGGCAAATACTGCTGTTGCAACGTAGGTTCCGGCAGCAAGGTTAGCAACTGAAACAGACCCTGAACCGTTTACGACTGAAACGTTATATGTTGCGGTTCCGATTTTAACAGTTACAATACCTGAGAATGCAGCGTCGGTTTTGACTATTACGTTGGCTGCTGCGCCTTCTTCAATGTTTGCAACTGAAATTGTCAATGCAGAGTCTTTTTTAAGTACATTTATAGTGATGACATCTGCAATGAATTCATCTTCACCATCCTCATCAGGGTTGATGCGGTTTGTGATATGCAGATAATAGGTGCCTGGTTCTTCGAACCTGTCGAATTCGAATGTAAGCACGCCATCTTTCCATAAGCCATCACGGATTATGTCTTCAGAGTGGTATGGGTTGAATAGCATATTTTCATTCCATCCTGCTGGACCTGCTTCATTGACAATATATGCATCTATCCTGTAATTAACCTTTTCAGGGTCAGGAGCGTTGAATGAAATTACGATTTTATCTCCTGCAACATAAACCGGCTTATCGGATGCTGCGTTCAGGGTGGTGATTGAAAATGAACCGTTGCATACTTCAGTTTCGTTTTCACCATCGAAGAATGTTATATTCACCTTGTAATCTCCTACTTTCAATAGGTTAACGTCGAAGAATGGAACTGTGAATTCATCAGAAACTGCAAGGCCGTCTCCAAGAGTATAGTTACCTGCTTTTTTGTCATTGAAGTAAATGATGAAGTAGGTACCTTTTGGAATGGCATGTCCTAATTTAAAGTCAATGACATCTACTATTTCAGCACCGTAAGTTCCGTTTTCAAAGTCGATTTCAATTTCGCCTATTTCAACTGGCAGGTCAAATTCAGTTTCGGTTAATTTATTTGAGTCTTTATCGTAAACTTAAATTTTAAGTTTATAGTTTCCACTGTCAGTGATTCCCAAATCATTTAACAGGACTTGACGACCTAAATCTGAAGGCCAGGTATTGTAATATAAATCAGAAATAGGAATTTCATCTCCTAATTGGGTTCCATTAAGATAAAGTTTAACAGTACCGTTAAAGTCTTGTAAAACCCTAATGGTAGCGATGCCTTCTCCGAAATCGGTTAAGTTTTCATCTTCTTCAGCTTCCCAGTTTCTGATTGCAACAGTGCCGACATTAACATCCCTTTCCTGGAAAAGGAACTCTTTGCCATTGGTTGTGAAATTGACTGCAATATGGTAGATACCGGCTTCAGTAATGTTTAAATCGGACAGGTAAATTTCATAGACAGGATAGTCTTCGTCAGGAGCTTCGAAATCGCTGATTTTGAATGTTTTGACAATGTCTTCACTGCCTTCTTTTGAAATGGTGACATTGAATTCATCATCCTGAAGAGGGTCTGGTATAAATGAAATAACCCAGTCATCCATTAATATGTAAGCCACATCACCAATGCATGGGCTTTCATATATCATTATTTCGTCTTCAGCATAATGTGATTTTTCACCTTCAGTGTAGAACTGGATTAATATATAATATTCATTGAACTCAAAAATTTCAGGTAAATTTAACTTGCTTACAGGAAGAACATAATAATCGCCTTCTTCAACCAGATCATCTTTGGTTAACTCAGTCTTATAATCATCATCAATAATAACGTCAAATTCGTCGTCAACACCTTCAGGGAATTCTTCTTTATTAATCCTTAAAACTGTAGCATTAGAAATCAGTACATTAACATTTTCAAATTCAACATCGATTTCTTCACCGTAATCCTCATCATCATCTTCATCACCATCAAGATAGAACCATTCACCATATTTGAACTCTCCATCATTTACTGTGATATTAATATGGTAATCACAATCCCCTTCAAGGCCTTCGGGAACTTTAAATTCTATATATTTGTTGTAGTCTTCAGAGGTAATCTCACGGGTAATTGGCTCTCCAACAGGCACCATCTCGCCTTCATCATCCTCTTCAAATACTACCACGACAGTTCCGGTTGAACCTTCAGGACAGAAAAGGCAGAATATTAAATCATCTTCATCATCTTTTACAACTCTGTATGAGTTTCCATCCCATTCTACAACATTCAATGTTCCATTTGCAATAGTCTCCTCATTGCATTTAACTGTAATGTTGTATTTACCAGGATTTTCAATCTTTAAATCAGATAAGGTCCATTGATGATAAGGGAAATCCTCCCATTCGTCACACTCAATTTCCCATTCAAATGTGTCTTCTTCATTTACTATGACATAAATTGTACCTTCAGAACCGTCAAAAATGTCAACACTTACGACACGACCTTTAGAATCAGTGTAAAGAGGACCTTTTTCATCATCTTCACCCCAGATGTATATATCGTTTTCATCATCATGCTCAGCGTCGTCAAATGTGAAGTTGCCTTCATCATTATATACTTTAAATTCCATGTCATACTGGTCATCGTCCAACAATGACATTTTAAAAGTATCTCCCTGAATGCCTTCAAATAGCTCTACATCATTGAGGGATATGAAGTATACAGTGAAATTTTCATTTTTATCATACGGCAAACTGCTTTCACCAAAGTCGGTTAAAGCCTTATTGAAGAAAGTCTTATCTCCACTGGTCACAGTAATATTGCCTGTAACGCCATTTTTAATGGTTGCTCCACAAAAAGCGTTATCATACTCAGATTCAGAGAACTCATCCTCATCATTTACCCAGAAATTGACATCCTCAAGTTCCTCATCACCTTCGCCTTCTTCACCATCATCAGACAGCAAATTGGCGTCGTCTACAGGAGAATCGATTGAATCTCCATCATCGCTAACTGTCAGGTTATCTGATGCAACGTCATCAGATGCGCTGACAGCACCAATTGTTACAACAGCCAATAGCAGAAGTGCTACTAGCATTATCTTTTTAAACTTCATATTTTTCAACTCAAAATATAAGTGTCATATTCAATTGAATACATTACTAATATATATTAATAAAAGTATTTAAAATTATTAAAGCAATGACTTTCATTAACTTTTCTTTTAAAAATAAGAGATATTAGTGAAAATTAGATAAAAATTAGAAAGAAATATGAACAGTATTATATTTTATCTTATATGATTATGAGTAGTAAAAAATAAAAAAAAGAAAATAAGGAATTGAATCCTTATTTTTTCACTTTGACAGTCATTTTCTTAACGGTTTTACCGTAGCTTGCCTGGATTTTTACCTTTTTACCAGCTTTAAGTTTTTTGAGAACTTTAGCTTTGACGGTAACTTTTGCAACACCTTTGGCATTTGTTCTTGCAGTGAAGGTTTTCTTGTTGAACTTGAAAGTAACTTTCAAACCTTTTTGAGCCTTACCGTTGATTGTAAGGGTAGCTTTCAATACCAGTTTATTGGCTGACTTTTTAACAGTCTTAACCTTTTTGAGTGTTAATTTAACAACTTTCACAGGAGCAGATGCCTGAACCGGAGCTGAAGGTGAAGTGTAAGTTGAAATTGGAACTGAATTTGGAATTGAATTGCTTTTCTTGTTTACGACAAATTGAGCTGATGCCTCACTGTAGCTGAATGAACCGTATCCGGCGATTGTTGCCTTTACATCATAGTTGCTTGCAGACAAACCCGGAACTCTTAAAGTACCTGAACCGTTAATGACTTCAACCTCATAAGGTTCATCACCTATCTGAACAATGACAGTACCTGAGAAGCTTTTATCGGTAGTGACTTTTACAATAGCTGCGCTTCCCTCATTAATGTTGGATACGCTGACTGACAATTTAGGGTCAACAGTAGGTTCAACCACTTCAAAAGAGATAAATCCTCCATAAACGGTTCGGTTTTCATATCTATATGTTACATGAATGTAATTGGTACCCTCTTCCAGCATATAAAAAGGATTGTCCTGATCTTCTAAATCCCATGCCACATCAATTGTAACGACACCGTCTTTAATAAATTCGCTTATTTCATCACCGAAGTATACGAATTGACCATTAACATCAATGCCTTGAGGACCCCAGTTCTCGACAAAGTATATACTTAATATTGCATTTTCAACAGTACCTGGAAGTTTGAATGAAATTAAAGTAGAATCGATTCCATAATTATAAACTTCCTTATCAGTGGTTAAATCAAGGGATTTGATTGAAATTGTACCGTTAGCGAAATCTGTTTCCTTTTCACCGTCAAAGAAGGTAACGTTAACGTTATAGTCCCCAGATTTCATCAGATTAGCGTCGAATATCTGGTCGGTGAATTCATCTGAAATGACTACACCATAATCGGCGGTGAAGTTACCTGCCAATTCGCCATTGAGGTAGATGTTATAGTATTGACCTTTTAAAGGAGTAGTGATGGAAAACTCGATTACATCGCAAGGTTCGCAGCCGTATCCTCCATCAGTAAATTCGACATGATCGCCGTTCACTTCAACGTACATTACCTCTATTGGGCATTCAGTCAAGAAACCGTCGGTTTGATTGTAGAGCTCAAGCACTACGTTATAGTAGCCGGTTTCAGTAATGTTCAAATGATTCAGTTTGATTTGGCGGCCGTCATCAGGCTGAACGGTACCATACGGAAGGTCAGCAAGGCTTATGCTGTCTGAGGATTGACTGCCGTTAACTTTAATCACAACATATCCTTTGAAGTCTTCATTAACCTTTATGACATATACAAGCTGGTCAACACTGTCGAATGTTTTTAGGCCTTCGCCTTCATCATCAATTTCATAGGACCAGATATCCACCATTTTAACCTCAACATCATTGTCGACAAAATAATCATTATCCTCAAATGTGAAGTTGACTGCCACTAAATAGTTTCCCTCTTTTGAAATTCCAAAATCACTTAAGCGGATTTCATAAGTGTCATCATCATATTCAGAGTGTTTTAAATCACCCAAACGATATGTTTTAACAATTACACCATAATCTGAAACTACAGTTGCATTGAATATCATATCCTCATCTGTAAATCCAGTTATTGTCACTACAGCATCATCGTCCAGAATATAAGCCTCTGTGTTAATGTAAGGGCTTTTATAAATGTATATTCCGGATTCATCGTCTTCAAGTACAGCGGAGTATGCATATTCGCCGAATTCATAAAATTCAATATGCATAAAAATGGAGTCAAATTCATCAAATTCATCGCCGCTGATTAAATCACTGACCCTTATGAGCCATCCGTCCTCATCCTCTTCAAGTTCAGACAAGTTAAACTCAATGCCGTCTTCATCCTCTTCACCGAGGAAAACTTTAAATGTATCGTCAACCGGTGGGAAACCATCTCTTATTATGCAGATTACGACATCATCGGTAACTGCATTGGCGTCAAAGAATTGTACTTCAATTTCTTCATCGTCATCAAAATCATCATCCCCGTCATCTTCCCCGCCGGCAAGATAGAATGTTACCTCATTTGCTTCACTGTCATACTCGACAGAGTATTCGTCATAATCATATGGTTCAGAATCATCTTCAGCATCGAAGAATGCAACAAGTATTGCATCCTGGGTTTTCAACTTGTTCGGATTGGATAAGTCATTGAATTTGATGTTGTAGATAGTGAAACCTTCAAAATCTTCATCAGATTCATTGTTAGTGATTTTAGCCAAAGTTTTATTGAACAATACTGTTTCAGTGGCATCATCTTCATTATCATAAACAAGGCCGTAGATAACTATATAACCGTCAAAATAATCCTCAACTGAAACGCTACAGAAAACCTCATTCAAATTCTCCTCGTCCAAAGATAAAGGTTCATTTTCAACTACATTGATGACAACACCATCATCAACATCACTATCATCTAAATCATCATCAGGATCCCCATCATCCTCACCAGAATCGTCATCATCTAAATCATCATTAGCGATTACATCAATTTCATCGCTCGCTGTCATATTGTCATCGGCTGAAACATCAGCCGAACTGACAGCCCCTATTGTTACAATAGCCAGAATTAGACTGACCATTATCAAATATTTAACTTTCATAATACTCACGTAGAATTTAATTTAATACAATTCTATTTTTCAAAAGGAGATTATATAAAATTTCTCATTGAACCCAAAACACTGAATTTTAAATCATAATTTAAAATAAGAATAAAAATATGTTCAATTAAAAGGAGTTTACAAGCACCAATCCTGTGCTTAGAAAAAAATTAAAAAAAAGATACCGTTCAGTAGTTGGTATACCAAACAGTAGCCTTGTAAGGAGTATATCCCTTGATTAACTTTGTTGAAGTGTGAGCGCCGGTTGCCTTAACCGTTTTTTTCTTGACTTTGCCTTTAGCGTTTTTAAAAAAGAATTTCACCTTGACAATCTTGGTGTGATGAGGTTCAATGTCCCCGTCAAGTCCGGAGCCTATATACCATGCGGTTACACCAACTCCCTTGTCAAACTGCATATTCCCATTGTATTCCACATAACCTGCTATCGCATCGCCATTTTTAAACTTCACGGCTTTCGGAGCCCATAATACTCCCGGTTTAAAATTGTAGATCTTGACGGTTACCTTTGAGGTCTTGGCGGCACTGACATCATGTGCCGATGCGGCGCAGACTATGACAATGGCACCTATCAGGATTAAAAGGATAATGATATGCTTTCTGTTAAAATTCATTTTATCACTAAATAACAATATTGAACCTTCTATGTAATAACATTATACTATTTGACCACGACATCCTCCAAAATGCCCTCATCGTTTGATGTTATGATTACCAGCTTGCCGTTTTTAGCATAGGTAAAACCGTTGAATGGCCCCATTGTGTAGTTGTATCCGTCAACACCGTTTATTGACATTTTTTCATCACCAACGTACCGTGCAACTTCATCATTAACATCGGCACCGTCATAGGTTGCAACGGCAACTGAGAGAATGGTGCTTGCCTTTTCAAATGTCTTTCCCCATGTTGTGTAGGTTATGCCGCCGGTTTCGTTGGCCTCTCCGTTTATTGCAAAATCGGGATCTTCGCTGAAACCTGCCGGTATCTTGAAGTCGATTCCGTCAACTGTCACGATTTCATCGTTTTGACTTGGTGCGGTCAAATCCGCAGCGGCCACAGCACCCGCCAAAACCAGTGCGAATGCAATTGCAGCCAATATTTTCCATTTCATGTTAAACCCTCCTAATCATATTTTTCCATGGCCCCTATCATGAGCGCCATGTCCTTTGATTTTAAAACGACAAGTTTGCCGTCCTGCTTGTATGAAAAAGTATATGTGCCGTTCTTGTCTACCAGGTATCCTTCGGTTGCACCGAACATTGTCTTTCCGGAGGTTATGTTTTTAGAGAGGTCCTTTTTGACCTTTTTTACCTTTCCTCCCTTAACGACGCTGATTTTCAGTTTGTCCTTGTCATGCTTGAAGTCCATTTCGGTATCGCTTTTAAAAGTCACGTTGTAGTCTGTCGGCACCGTGAAGTTGATGCCGTTGATTTCAAAGATTTCCACTTCCCTGAATGCGAAAATCCCCTCATCAGGAGTGAATGTCTCAGCGCTGACGCATGCAATCAGTGCAAAGAGAAGCGCCAATGGAACGATATATCTGAGTTTCATACAAGTGAGTATATTGATAGTCATTAATATATTTTAGTCAACCGGCAGAATTAAAGCAATATTTAAATAAGATTTTAAATCATATTAATAATTGTAGCACGCTCCCCGTGTTACACTAAAAAATTTTTTAGTTTAAGTTCTAAAGGTTCCATCCACCTTTAGACTTAACATTTTAAGCTTGTTTTTTAAAAAAAGAATTTAGATTATGATTTCATAGAGTCTTGTCTGGTTGGTGACGCCTATAAGTATTCCTTTGTCGTCGTGAACATATCCGAAGTAGTGCAGACCGTCCTCTGTGTAGTTCCAGCCTTTATGGCCGTTTATTGTGGATTCTATTGCCCCTTCCTTGTAGAGTTCCTCATGGCTCATTCCCATCCAGTCGGAAATGACTGTTATGATTATCTCGCCGTTGGCCTCGTTTACATAAAAGCATGTCTGGCCGTCGGATCCGAGTTCGTTGAAATCTTCACTGCCTTTTGATTGGCCGAATCCTTCGGGAATTGTGAAGGTGACTCCTTCGAATGTTATGTTTTGGGTTTCGTTTGAATAGTCCACATCATCGGCCGCACTTGCAACTGCGATTAGAAGAAATGCCAGAAGCATGGCCGATACCAGTTTCAGTTTCATGTCTAATACTTTGATTTTAATCTAAAATAAATATTTCCATAGGGCTCCAAAACAAGTGTGCTTAATATTGAATAACTCATAGATTATTTATTGAAATCAACCTAAAAGTATTAAAATAATTAAAGACAAAGTAAATTTAATTAATGTTACCAATATAAATCAAAAAAGAGATGATAGAAATGGATATGAATTCAGTGAAATATGGTATTTTCTCATTTATCATACCTGGACTTGGACAGTACCTAAACGATGACAAGCAAAAGGGCCTCGGACTTTTCGGCGCAGCCATCCTAATCCACATTTTCATATGGTTTTTCATGAACAACCCAATCGGAAGCGTGGCACAGACCGCATACCACCTTTACGCCGGATACGATGCATACAAAAATTATTGAAAAAGAATTTAAAGGCAAATGAACTACTCATTTGCCGGTTTGATTTTAGTCAGAACGACTGCAGACACCATCACCGCAGCAATGATTATCAAATCAATTATTATTTCAAACTGCTTTGCGGTTGAAAACAGCTGAATGATTCCGACAGCCCACATTATAATCAGAACGATAGGCAGAAGGTATTTGATGACGAATGTCCATGTCCTACCGACGTCAATGAAGGATCTTCCGTTCAAAACGTCAATGAACTTGTCGACACCGTAGAACCATCCGAAGATGATACATTGGATACCGATTAAAAGCAGTATTCCAAACTCATTTACAAACGAATCGATAATTCCCACAAGATAGCTGCTGATACCTGATGTAAGAATCAGTGAAAAGATACATCCGATTATACTCAGCACTGTTGCGGTTTTCTTTCTGGACCATCCAAGCTTGTCTGCAGCGGTATTCAACATCGGTTCAAGGAACCCGAGTGCTGATGTGATTCCTGCAAATAAAATCGCCAGAAACAATAATGGTGCCATTATCCTTCCGATAGGACCCATGATGTTGAAAATCATTGGGAATACAACAAATATCAGACCGGTTCCCTCGGTAATCAGCTGAACCATAGGTGTTCCGTTGGTCGCTGACATGTAACCCAATATTGAAAATACCCCAAATGCGGTACAGATTTCAAAAAGGGAGTTTGATGCAACCACTATGAAAACGTTGTTGATGAGCTTTGAGTTTTCAGGAAGATAGCTTGCATATGTAAGTGCGATTGCCTGACCCATACTCAGTGAAAAGATTATCTGGGCAAAGGCCGCAAGCCAGATGTTTACATCCAGAAGCTTGCCCCAGTCTGGAGTCAGCAATGTTGAAACTCCGATTTCCGCACCCGGAAGGGACAATGCATAAATGATGATTCCTCCCATTATGACGAACAGTGCAGGTATGAGGACTTTTGAAGCCTTACCGATACCCTCATCAACGTTTCTGTGTGCAATGAACCATAAGATGATCCAAAGGATTACAACACCGACGGTTGTTGGAATCAAAAGAAAACTGGCATTGCTCAGGTTTGAGCTTCCGCCTACGCTGTTTACAAAGTAAGAGGCAACGTCGGTTCCCCAGCTGAAGGTGAAGCTTGACCCAAGATATACCAAATCCCAGCTCAGAATTACCATGTAATAAATCGTGACTATAAAAACAAATAAAACCAGAATCCAAGCGATGATTTCAAATTTCGGATTGATTTTTCTCATGATGCTTGAAAAGGATTCCTTAAATGAGAATCCCACACCATACTCCAATATTAAAAATGGAATTCCCATAATGGCAATTGCAATAAGGTAAGGAATAAAGAATGATCCTCCACCATTTGAATAGAGCACATAACTGAACCTCCAAATGTTTCCCAATCCAACGGCGGCTCCAATCATGGCAAATATAAATGCAACTGAGGAATCCCACTGATTTTTCTGTGTCATAAGATAATTTTTGTAAACATCTATATAATAATCTTTACAAAATATTGTATAATGAACGTTTTTGACAAATTTCTAATGGGCGAAACCACAGGCATAAACTGGTGCTTTGAAAACAGACACTTTCTCAACAGACTCGCCGACAACGGATTGAGCCGTGAATATGTAGTGGATTGTCTTATGATGGAAGAGCCGATAAGCTATGAGCATGTTGAGGACAACAAGTATGCCGTTGTGTATAATGCCCCCGACAATAAGGATTATAAGGAAATCCGCATTCTGATGGCGTGCAGTGGCAATTCTATTGATCTTGTAACCGTCATGAGAAACAATGAAACAACAACCAACCGCCAGAACAAGCAATATCAGTCCGACAAGAAAAAGGCGCTTGAAAAAAAGAGGCTGAAAGCGTTGTCAAAAAGGAAATGGTAAAAAAAAGAATAGTTAAGATTTAAAAGCATTTACTTTTAAACCTTTTTGAAATTAAAGTTGCAGCTTATGCCGATTCTAAAGAGCACCACACCATATGCTCCGCCTTTCATTGCTGCTTTTGCATCCTTGAGAAGGGATTTCTGAGAGAGCTTTTTGGCATTGTTGTCTGAGTGGTATGACTGAAGACCGGTCCAGATCTGTGCCCCATTTGACTGTTTGACAAATGTTTTAGTTACAGAGGTAATCCATGAGGTTTTCTGATGGTAATTGCCCTTATAAACCATAGGAAGCAATACATCCATATATTTACTCATTGTAGGCACGTCCTGACCGTAATAGTAAAGCATCATTTTCGGCTCTGGCATGAGGGCACCGGAAACTATGCAGTTCGGATTTATTTTATGAAGCTCTATGCTTGCCTTTTTAGCAAAGTAATTGATTGCCTTTGTTGAGGTCTTATAAAGATGTGCTGTTCCTCCGAATCTGATATAGTCAAAGTGGATTCCGTCAACACCCTTTATTTTCGCATATCTTTTTGCCTCATTGATTTTCTTGTTCATAAAACCGTATCTGAGTGCACCGGTTTTGGTAACAGGCCTTGTCCATTTTTCACCGACACAGCATACCTGCATCCACAGATGAACTTTCATGCCATATTTATGTGCTTTTTTGATGAATGAGACAACAGCACCCTTACCATGCTTGGATATTGACTGGACATGAAGGAAAAGATGTTTTGTCCCCTTTTTAGCAAGGCTTTTGAGGTTAACCTTTTTCATGTGAGCGGACCATACCCAGTATCCGTGACCTTTGGCTATTTTTGATTTCACCTTTATGGTAAACGATCCGCTTGAGCCAAGATAAGGAGAAGTCTTTGCAAATGAGTATTTAATCTTATACTTTCCCTTTTTGAGGTTAATGTATATTTTGGCATTACCGTTGGCGTTTGTCTTGACAGTGTATGTCTTTCCGGCAACCTTGATTTTAACCCATTGGTTTTTAATCGGATTACCATTCTTGTCAACCAGCTTGACATAGAACAGGCATTTAGAGCCCTGACGGTAATTGATATCCTTGTCTCCGACTTTAAGTGAGGTCTTTATGGCCTCCTTGATTGTGATTGTGCAGGTTGCGCTTGAAGCGTTGGTGTTTTCATCACCTGCAAAACTGAATTCCGCGTTATAAGTTCCTTTTGCAAGTGTCAAACTAACGCTTGCCTTACCGTCACTATCTGTTGTTCTTGAGTATGTCACTCCATTGATTTTTATTGAAACTGCTTTTGACGCAAGGGGAGTGCCGTTGGATGTCAGCCTGACGCTCACATCATTTGAAAATGTTGTATAACCAGTAACATCTGAAGCGGAAAGCTCGGATGAATCCTTGACGGTTTCATTTACCGCCACAACATCTTGTGAAGCATCCTCCTCAAGCGCTTCAGCTTCCTCAAAATCAGCGCTCAGGACATCATCCTGGATGACATCGGTAGCGTTGTCGCTGGCCGCCACAGCATTTACTGCCGCAAGAGCCAGGAGGAAAATCAATAATATGTAAATTTTATTTTTCATGAATTTTTCACCTTATTAAAGATTATTGAAGTTAATGAATTTAAACAATTCGTATCTAAACAGTATCACGCCTTTCGCCCCACCGTAAAGCGCCGCATTTGCATCGTTCATAAGCTCTTTGGCAGGGATTTTGGTGAGTTTCGAATCTGACCTGTATGACTGAAGCCCCGTCCAGACCTTGGCTTTCTTGGACTGCTTTACAAAGGTTTTTGTCACCGACTTGATCCATTTGGCGCCGGCATGATAATTGCCCTTGTAAACCATCGGAATCAGTACATCAAGGTATTTGCTCATTGTAGGAATGTCCTGACCGTAATACTTCTTCATTGAAGAGGGTTCAGGCATTATTGCTGCTGAAACGATAAGTTTCTTGTTTATCTTGTGAACTGCCTTTGAGGCCTTTTTTACAAAGGTGTTTACTGCCTTGACTGAGTTTTTAAACTTATGGGCGTTTCCAGGATATCTTATATAGTCAAAGTGGACTCCGCTGATTCCCTTGATTTTTGCATACTTTTTGGCCTCCTTCACTTTGGAGTTAATCAGTTTCATGTTTATTTTTCCGCCTGAAACAGGATTTTTCCATCCGCTGCTGCTGTAGAATACCTGCATCCACAGATGAACCTTGATTCCATAGGTCTTTGCTGTCTTAATCCAGCTTTCAACATAGGATTTGCCGTGAAGCTCCAAAGCCTTGAAGTTCAAAAACACATGCTTGAAGCCGTTGGATTGAAGCTTGGTGAAGTTGACTTTCTTCATGTCCCTTCCGAAAAGCCACATTCCATTGTTTGAAATGTGAGCTGGCTTCACATTTATTGTGAAGGTCTTTGAGGCCTTGTTGTAGGTGGAGGTCTTTGCAAATGAAACCTTGATTTTATAGGTTCCTGTCTTAAGCTTTATCTTAAGTGTTGCAATGCCCTTGCTGTTAGTTTTTTTTGTGTATTTCTTGCCGTTAAGCTTGAATGTAACTTTTTTTGATTTCAAAGGGTTGCCATGTGCATTTACCAGTTTTATCTGGAAATAACCGGTTTTCTTGTTTCTGAAAATTTTTGAGGAAACCTTTGATATCTTGGTTGGAACGCCCTTTTTGACGGCAATCTTCACGCTTCCTGAAACCGGATTTATGTTTTTCTCACCGGCATAGGAGTATGACAGGACGTATGATCCTTTTGCTTCGTTGATGTTTATGGTTGCCTGGCCTTTTGAATTTGTCCTTTCTGAGTAAGTTTTGCCGTTGATCTTAAATACTACCTCACGATTGGCCAAAGGAATGTCGCCTGCTGTCAGTGTGACGGTATACTTGTTTGTGATGCCCACATAGGCAGTATATGCTGAGGCCTTTATTTTTGATGTGGATGTGGATATCACCAGAATGTCTGTTGAGTTTTCACATCCCTCATAGCCGTCAGCGACAAATGAGTACTTAACATCATAAGATCCTGGATTTACATTCACCTTAAGCCTTGCAAAGCCGTTTGCATCAGTTGTCTGATTTGTGACTACCTTATTCAAGGTGAACTGCACGGACTTATCTGCAATTCCAACTCCTGACTCGTCTGTCAGCTGCACTGTAAAATCATTATCCTTTATTATGTTTGTATCATTGCTTTTAATTGAGGTTTTAATTTGTGTTGAACTGTTGGTCATTACTGTTTGATGCTCGTCACCTAAAGGAGCGTCATCCAAAACAGCCCCCAATGTGTCGGCATCATGCGTTGTGACATCGGTTTCGTTTACTGCACTTGCACTGCCCATTACAAAAAGCAGCGCCAATGCGATTGACAAAACCAGTGCCATTCTTTTTATCGAAATTTTTTCACCTTCTAAAAAAATTTTGTAAATAACATTATATCAAAAAACATATATAAATCTTTTTAATAACCAAATCGATTTAAAATTACTTATATTAATAAAAATAGGTTAAAAACATATGGAAATAACTATAAAAATAACAATACTATTGAAATAATCTATAATAAGCTTATATCAATGGAATTGAAATTAGGTTAATGATGGATTTTTAAGATATTGAATCTTTATTTTAAACAGATTTTAATGAAAAACAAAAAGTATTTAACCGATGATATCAATATTCATTTGAATAAATTGAATTTAATGAATATTCTTATCTTTAACGATTAAAAATCATGAATTGAGAAGTGATATGGCTTTTGATTGTAATGAAAAATTTTTTTGAAAAATCATATAAAAGTTGCCAATTAATTAAATTTTAAATTTTTCATTTGATTTAGTCAATACGAATAAATAGAAAGTATTTTCTATAAAAATGCCATGAAACCTTTGTTTTTTAATATTAGGAAGAAAAATAAAAAAAGATTTAGAATAAGCCGTGTATTTTTAACATGGCTTCCAAATCTGCAATATGTCTCTTCTGCTTTGTTATCAAATCTTCTTTTTGATTTAATTCCCGAACATGTTCCCGCTCCTTTTGATTTAATTCCT
>JAUNXD010000152.1 GCA_030539985.1 Methanobrevibacter sp. | reverse complement strand
ATCGATTTAAATGAGAATCCTATACCTCACTTCAATCAGAAATGGAATTCCCATGACGGCTATTTCAACGGCATATGGGATGAAAAATGATTCTCCTTCCATTTGAGTATAATATATAGCTGAATCGCCATATATTTCCAAGGCCTATTGCAAATACAATCATTGCAAAAATAAATGTTATTGTTGGAAACTTATTGTGCATTTTCACTCCTCAATTAATATTTTATTCATTTTAATATTTGAAATAATAAATTTTTTTAAAAACAAATTCAATTTTAATAGGTTTTTGTCAAAAATATTTTTCATAATTATTTGATAGTTGGCGGCCTGCTGATGATTGGTTCTCTTTAATACTTATCAAAACGTTTGAATCAATAGCAACAAAATATTAATATTTTAAAATTAAATATATAGTATTATATTTTTGGAGATATTATTATGAAAGTTTTAGGAATTAATACAAGTCCAAGAGAATCAAGTAATGTGAGAATTGCCCTGGAAGCTGCATTAGACGCTGCTTCTGCAAAAGGGGCTGAAAGCGAAATCGTTGATGTTAACAAATTAACAATCACACCATGTCAAGGTGACAACTACTGTAAAGAGCATGATTCAGAATGCGCCTTGAATGATGACATGCAAGACATCTATCAGAAAATCGAGGAAGCAGACGGAATCATCCTGGCAAGCCCAATATACTTCTGTGACGTGAACGCTCAGGCAAAACTCGTAATCGACAGATTATACTCCTATTTCATGAACCCTAAATACAGCGAATTGTTCTCAAACAAAAAAGTTTCAATAATTGCAACTCATGGTGCCGCTCCTTTGGAAGCGTTTGAAAGTTCTTTAAATACTCAAATGGCCGCTTTTGAAGTTTTAGGATTTAAAACTGGCGACATTATTAATTTGGATGACAATAATGTGCCTGGTGCTATTAATGATAAGGAAGAGCAATTGCAAAAGGCAAGGGAACTTGGTGAAAACTTAATTTAAGTTTTCATTTTTTTCTTTGATGATTTTAAAATTGCGATGAGAGAATATCAAAATAAATTATGGGTGATAAAATGAGCAACATACATGAAAATTGTGATAATTATGTTAAAAGTAAGGACATGTGCCTGAGATTTTTTGAAATGGGCATAAGCAATGTTAGCCAATATGATGAATGTGCAGAAAAAACTGTATTCAGTGATAAAGAATTACAAAGGAAATGGAGTAATTAATTTATTAATTACTCAAAACTTATTTTTTCCTCATTATATTTTCCTTTACGCAATTCTATTTTTATCTTTATAATGCAAGAATGCCCTGACCTCTTTTAGGTAGGGGATTAATTGTAAAATTTGAGTGTACTTGCTTAAATATGGTTTTTCATTTACTGTGTTGTGTTTCTTTTCTTTTTGTTTCAATAACAATCACAAAGATGCCTAATGTGTGCTTTTGAAAGTTTACCGGTTCCTGAAAAAATAATGAATTGACTAATGCAGGTGGGAATTGATATCGGATGTCGCAAACTGCCTGTACTTTTCAATGGTCAAGAGGTGCCCAATCTAGACCTAACCCTGGAAACCGACAAAATTATAAGATATCAAAAAAACATGAATCGCCACAGCCGGATTCCATAAGATACCGTAAAGCACAAAATTATGCAACAAATCTTGGGAAAAATTCTTAAACAAAAGAAAAGATCATTACAATAAATTAGCAAACTACATTTGCCAAAAAACAGTCCCTTTGTCTCAGTTCAAAACGAAAAACATCCTTGCATGGAAACACAACAATTATTTAAGCCACAGTATACAATTAAATGCACCACCCCGTGTCCTTGACAGATTAGAGAAAAAATGCCAACAAGAAAATGTAGAATTTGTAAAAAATTTCAAAGTTTTTCCCTTCAACAAAAAATACATCAAATATCATAAAATAAATAAAAAACTCAATGGATTTAAAAATCTCAAAATACGGGACTAGGACTGCCCATATTGTCACATTCATCATAATCATGATGTGAATGTGGCAATAAACATCCTTAATAAAGGATTAGAAATCGTCGGGACGACTGGGCAGTAAAAAAAAATAACTCATATTTTTTTTTGTTTTGCGAGTCTTCGTCGTCCACACGATGGGGATGTTTAAAGTTCACAGGTTTTTGGTGGGTTTCCTGAGAAATCTGCAATTGTTGCCTTACCGGTTACTGTGAACACTTCAAATGTTGGGTTGTCTGCGGTTTCGTATAATGTTTTCACGAGTTCGTTGGAATCGATCACTTTTTGCTTTAAATCAAGGTCATCTGTGAATTCAACTTTACCTGCAATTCTTAACCATGCAAATTCCGGAGTTGCTACAACGATTTCACAGTTTGGATTTGCATCAAGTTCCTTGAACATTGGTTTGGTGTTTGCGGTGCAGAAGTATGGTTTTCCATTCTCTTCAAAGTAGAATAGGATTGGTCTTACTTTTGCGTTTCCGTCTAGTCCGCTGGTTGCTAAATATATTAATGGGTTTTCAGTTAAAAAATTTATTACTTCGCTCATTTTTTAATTCTCCTAATAGTTTGTTGTTTATAGTTTATTTTAAGGTATATAAAGCCTTTTTGTAACTGTTAAGTAACTAAGTAACATTTCAGTAACTAAACCAATGATTTAGGGAGTGAATGTAAAAAAAAGTTGGTAGTGTATGGCTTCCAGTTAATGAGTATAGGTGATTAAAACTTGTTAAAAATAATTAAAAGTTGCATAATCATGATTCTCTATTGAGGATTATGCAAATTTGTAGTTAATGCCACTTGTACTTTTTAAGAAAGGCTCCTGCTATAATGACCGTTGCAATGATTGAAATTACATTGGCAATCATTGAATGCAATGCTAAACCTTCAGGGGCCTGGAGTATATATGCGAATGCAATTGAAGTACAAAAGACTGCAGGAATAAATCCGATAATGTAGGGTTTTTTATTTTTAATCAGATAAACGCTAATGGTATATAATACTATTGTAGCCAAGATCAGTTGGGTCCATGCAAAATATCTCCAGATTAAACTGAAATCAACAAATGTCAATGCAAAACCAAATATAAACAATGGAATTGTTATTTTTAGTCTTGAAGTCAGTTTTTCATTATTGAGGCCGAGTTCATCGGCGATTGTTATTCTTGAGCTTCTAAGTGAGGTGTCCCCAGTGGTAATCGGACAGACAACGACTCCAATTATTGTTAAGATTACACCAATTGGCCCAACTAATGTTTGCGCTATTTGATTGACTGCTATTGACGGTGATGCACCATAGAGTACGGCCAGTTGTGGCTGGCCATGGAAGAATGCCATTGCAACTGCCGCCCAGCAAAGTGCAACCAGACCTTCTATAACCATTGAACCGAAAAACACGGGCCTTGCATCCTTTTCATTCTCAATGCATCTTGCAACAATTGGTGATTGGGATGCATGAAAACCTGAAATCGCTCCGCATGCGATGGTGATAAATAGGTATGGGAAAATGCTCTTGTCGGTCAGGTACAATCCCTGTGTTGTAAACTCAGGAATTGGGTATGCAGGATTTAAAATCAATGCTCCTGTAATCAGAACGACCATAATCAACAATAATGCTCCAAAAATAGGATATACTTTCCCAATGATCTTATCAATAGGGAACACTGTTGCAATCAGGAAATAAATGAATATTATTGTTATCCAGATAGTAATGTCAATATGGGTTAGGCCGAAGAGTAAATCGGCAGCTCCCTTTGAAAAAGTTGCTGCAACAAGAGGTCCTCCAATTATAATGATGGCTGCCATGAACTTTTGGACGTTGTTTCCCAAATACTTTGAAACAATTTGTGGCATTGTCAATCCGTCATTGTGAAGGGACATATACCCTGAAAAGAAGTCATGGACTGCACCAACAAAAATTGTACCTAATGTAATCCATAGGAATGCTGCGGGACCAAACAATGCTCCTTGAATAGCTCCAAATATGGGGCCTAAACCTGCAATATTTAAAAAATGAACTAAAAAATTCTTAAGTCTAGGCATGGGTATGTAATCGATGCCATCCTGCAATTTAAATGCAGGTGTTTGCTGAGTTTCATCCACACCTGAAATGCGTTCAATATATTTTCCATAAATAAAGTATGATGCAATCAGTGTTACAAAACAAATAATAAAACTAATCATTATTCATTATTTTGATATTCAATTATAAAAAATTTTGCATATTTTAGCAAAAATTCAAAAATTAATTTTGACGGACACCCATGTGTTAAAAGATTATACTTTTAGTTGTAACTTTCAAAAAACGTGCGGGTTTGAATTTTCACTAGTTTTTGAGTCTTGAATTTTTTTCGTTCTATTTTTTCTT
>JAUNXD010000020.1 GCA_030539985.1 Methanobrevibacter sp. | reverse complement strand
TTAATGCTGCATATCAATGGCTGTTTGAACTTTGGGAGTGATCAATATGATGGAATTGCATTCAATAAGACACGATAACTTAAGAAAGATAATGCAGGAAATAAATGACTTAAAAGACGATGCTCCGATTGAGACTTTCCACAGTCTCTTCAGGGAAATTAGGCATTCATGCCTTCTGACTCCTGCCAAGGTGACTGGTGATGAGGTCAATGTGATTTATGCTACAACCGATGCCGGTAGTTTCGGTGCCCTTTTCACGGATATGGATGAGTTCAGAAAGGCTTTTCCGGACTTTGATGTTGAAGCACATTCATTTGATTTCAGCCTCTATGTTGAGATGCTTGAAAAAAGCGATTTGAAAGGCTTTTTCATCAACATGTTAAGTGAGGATTTTGCATTTCCAAGACAATTCGTAAAGTATCTGGGAGACATGCCTGAGATGACCTATTCTAATGAGGATTCATATACATCAGATGACCTCAAAAGCTTAAAGGATTCAATGGACAACAGTGATTTGGAGGATTTTTTAAATGATCCGGCCAATATCGGCAGGTACGAGGAGCTTTTTGACAAGATATCCGATTCGACAATCCTTACTTTAAGGCTTTCCAGAGAAAACCTCAACGCCATGGCCGAGGACGGTGTCATCTCCATGAAAGAGACTGGTCCTTTGGGATTTCTCTACACTGATAATGGTGGGGGAATGTATGCGACCGCATTCACTTCAGATGATAAAATCAGGACAATCCCAACAGCGCTGAACAAATACTCGCAGCTCATCAACTTCTCTCAGATGACAAACTATGTCCTGAGCGATGATTTGGATGGTATAATCATCAATCCCAATGAGGAAAACGTGCTTCTCACAAGAGAGGTTCTTCTTGAATACTCGCCGCTTCTGGAGATGATGTGCAATGATTCAAGGCTCAACAGTGCAATATTCTATCTTTTCACAATGGAGGAAGCATAATGGAAAACAAAATCAAATTGACGATACAGGAAATAGTAAAAGACTTTGAAAGAATGGTGAGATATGACGAGAAGCTGGATGTAATGTTCACTTTCCAGAAATGCAGCGATGAGGAAATCACAGAATTTCTAAACTTCATGACTGATTTGATGGTCAAATACCTTCCAAACTACAGGGAACATATCAGCGATGATTTCGATGACAAATCAGATTACGACAAGGCACTTGAGCTCTACAAGGACCTGTATCAGAATTTCAGGGAGATATTTTTCCAGCTCATATAGACAAATCGTTTTATAATACTTTAGACACAATATTGATTAAAGGGTGATGCCATGATTGAATGCTACAGCTGTGGTTATGAATTTGAAGAGGATGACAATGAAGTGGAATGTCATTACTGCGGAAGAGATGATTGGGGTGAAGGATTTTACAGGTGTGAAGAATGCGGTGCGCTTGTAACATACTCCGGAGACGAATGGGTATGTGAATACTGCCAGAACGAAGGCATTACAGAAGAGGAGACTCAAATGGATGATGACGATGATGATTGTTTCATGCTTTTCTGTGATGAGGATGATGAATACTGTGAAGACGGAATACCTGATGTCAATCAGGGATGGGTTGGCGAACACTACGGATAAATGGTGAAAAATATGATAACATGCAATGTTTGCGGATGCTTGAACGATTCTGCAAGAGCAACATGCAGGGAATGCGGATCCGATTTGTCAGACAGTCTCGATTGGGGAATATATGATGATGATGAATTCGATGAGGATAATCTGAACTTTGATGATGCTGAAGAACTGGGTTATGTCGACCCGGATTTCTATGAATGATGTTATTGAATATTCATATACTATTTAATTTTAAGTTTACATTTGAAGTATAACTTTTTATCTTTTATTTTTTAAAAATAAATTAAAATAAATTAAATTTAATGATTTAAATTCATATAATTATTTTTTATATTTTTAAACCTTAAATAATTTTATATACTATGAAAGTAATAATATAATTTAAGTAATTATTAGATATTTTAGTTTAATTTCAAATGTAATTATAATTTGAATATCGTGGTTGGTAATTCAATAAGTTAATAACCTCCAAAAATTAAATGTATTAATAATCATGAGGTGTTAAGATGTCTGATAAGAAAATTGTAATTGGTGATAAAATGATTGAAGCCAAATTGAAAGAAAAATCAAAAATTTTAAACATCTCAGTTGAAGAATTAATTGATAGGTATATAAGAAGAGAATTGTGGACCGATGATTATTATGTTCCTCCTACATATACTAGAGAAGAATTGTATGAGATGGGTCGAAAAGCTGTTGAAAAGGACAGAAAACGAGGAATTCCATTTAAAAAACATGATTTTAGTAAGTTGATTAATAGGTGGAGTGACAACTCTAAGGAATGATTGGGTGTTTTTCATGATTTTCTTAGATAGTGGATATTTTATCAGTTTGATGTATGAAAAAGATCCTTATCTTGATAATTCTAATGAGCCAACTGTAATAAATACGACAGTCATTGTTGAAACATTAAATAGATCTACTGGAACAAGAGATTAATGTAAAAGAACTTTATGATGTTTTGCATTCACAGAATATTGTTATTTCATTATCTGAAAAAGATTATTTAAAATCCTTGGAAATAAATGGATGGTTTAATAATTCTATGAATTATAGTGATTGTACAATTATTAAAACAATGATTGATATGAGTATAACTAGAATTGTATCTTTTGATAGGTCTTTTGAAAAAATTGCAAATTATAATGTTATATACAATATGTAGGTGATTAAACTGATTAATTATGAAATAAAGAATGTGAAACTCAAAAAAATGCTTGAAAAAAAGGCAGAAGAGATTGGCATTCCATTAGATAAATTAATATGTAATTATATTAATAGGGGTTTGATGGGAGATTATATTTCTGAAGAAACTTTTGAGATGGTTCATTCTGAAGAATATTTAAAAAAAATTAATGAAGATTTAGGTCTTAATTGACATTAATTTGATGATGTGATAAAATGGATGAATGGCATGTTGGAGACCCTGCGGATTGGGGAGACAGTGTTGGAGTTCCCGATATACCATATATGGGATATCTGCAGGACGACGATGACGAAAAAGACTTTCATCATCATAAGACCTATTCGCAAAGGCTTGTGGATGAGGCATGGAGGCTTAGGCAAGACTGCATGCTTGATGAGGCGTTGGATAAAATCAATAAGTCATTGGAAACGTGCGGAAGCGGAAGGGCTTATAACATCAAGGCAATAATCCTTGAGGACATGGGCGATTATGAGGGAGCTCTCTACAATTACAAGCAGGCTTTACAGCGCAAACACTCCCCAATTGTCCCGGATAATCTGGCAAGGCTTTATAACAGGATGGCCGAAAGCGGGAAGTATTCAAAGGAAAAGTCCCTTGACTATATTAACAAGGCATTGAACCTCACAAAGGATGAATCTGACAGGTTGGAGTTTCTTGCAACCAAAAGTGATGTTCTTAAAGATCTTGGAAGGCATCGTGAGGCATATGTGTGTAACAAGCTTTCAAACAAGCAGTTCAATTTGGTGGATGAGTTCGAAACCCAGTCAAAAATCCTTCAAAACACGGATGACACTTTCATATGCATTACGGGAAGGAAGTTTTACGGATACTCCGCCCCAACACGAAAGGGAACCGTTATCGATTTAATCAAGGAACCGGAAAACCAACATGATCCGGACGCAATACGTGTCGAATACAATGGTGACAGTGTAGGATATGTTGCAAATGCCAACTTTACGCTGATTGATGAGGCATCATCTGCAAGCGATATCAAAGGCCTTTTTGAAGATAAAGCCAAAGCGGAAATCCTTTTCATATATATGGAAGAGCATCTTGTTGCAAGGTTAATATAGTACAAAAGCCATAATTATTAATATGGAACTTAAGGATATTTTCAGAAATTCTTCAAATCAAATTCTTGAAGACAACAAGGAATTGTTGGAAGAGCATGACCTGATTAATATTTTAGGTTCTCCAAACAAGCTTTTTTTAAAATTCCTCAACTCAAAAAACCTCAACATCAACGAAGATGAGATTACAGAGGATTTAATCGATGAGTTCGAAAACTCGTTGGATTCAATAAATCTCAAGTTGGCAAAAATCAAAAGGCAAAAGGAAATCATTTTCAAGGAAAGAAGAGTTTGGATTAATGTGGCCAAAGGTGATGAGTGGATCGGCACCGATTTGCATCTTCACCATGACTCGATAACGATAGATGAAACCAAAGAAAAGATTTTATATACCGAAATCGATGAAATCGAAATCAGCGATGGGGGCTGGTCCAAAAACCGGTTCCGCATTATAACTTGTGATGATGAAATAGAATTTGAAATAAATGAGGAAAAGGCAATACCCCTTAAGGAAATCCTTGAGGACAACATTGCCCACCAGAACCATGATGAATTTGATGATTTGCTGGAATTGCTCGGCCTTTATGAGGATGGGGTTATTTCAAAAGAGGAATATGAACTTAGAAAGGCAATAATCTACAGTGACGACAGATACTGCACAAACTGCGGTTTCAAGTTGGATAAGGATTGTGAATATTGCCCTGATTGTGGTCATCTTGTTGATGAATGATATAAAAACATTATTTAAATAGAAAATAAATATGTATACAATATGTATGCTGAATTGTTCAGTTTACATTATGGGATGGTAAATTAGGATAGTGAAGTTTAGTTATTCGTTCAATATTTCCAATATTGCAAGGCCCAATTCAGTGTTTTGATATATTCGGCCTTTATGTGCACTTTCATTCATGCACATGACTAAGTTCTTATCTTTCAAATCCTGTAAGGTATTGGAAATTTGGGTTGTCCTGAAACCTGTCATCTTTGCTATTTCAGATGGCATCAGAAAATTGGATTTCAATGATTTCAGGGTTTTAAGCCTGATCGGTGAAATCTTGATGTAACCTATTATTTCCCACATTTCCTTATTGGATATTCCTTCAACCATAATATATGATTTGTATAATCTAAAAGACAATCTTATATAATGGTTTTGATATCGATATGATATGCTTTCCCATTTTTATTAACAAGATTTATAAAGATTTATAGACATAGAGTTTAATATTATGCGAACAAACAATCATTTAAAAAGTAAAATAAAAGACATTAATAATTTCATGGCAAATAACACCGAACCGCCTAAAGATCTCTTCGATGCATTTGTCATGGAGCTTGGCGTGTCCAAACTTCTGATTCCTGCCGTTGAAGATGATGAGGGTGTCGAACTGGAACATCTGGAATCCGATGACGGCTTGACAATCCTTCCTTTATACACTGATGACGAGGCATATGATGATGACAAAATGCTTCTAGGTCACCATTTTGCTTTCTATGCTGAAGTAGTCAAGGACTGTGAATTTGATGGGGCGGTCATCAATATGGGAACCGACGACATGTTCGTTCCGGCGAACATAATGCTTCCTTTAAGCAGAGGGTATGATGATTTCATAAACGATGATGACATATATGACCCGGAGGAACTCAGGGAAATTGCATTTTCCATCAAAAATGAGGAACTTGTCCGGTTCATTGAAAATGAATCCAACTTCAACAAGTTTTCAGAACTTGCCGAGAAACTCTCAAGGGCGACCCTGCTCAATGTTGTTTCAGGTCCTATGGATTTGGGTGAATTGGATCATGACGGCATTGTAAGCGCATTGGCGGTTGGAGGATTTGACCTGAGCGTCAAGACAGAAGGCAAGGAAAAGTACGGATTGCTTTTCACAAGCTTTGATAAAATCGAAAGTACCTGTGACGTTAATGCAGGCGTCAATTATCTCGTTCAGATATCTTCACTTGAAAAAATCCTAAATTACATTCTGGGAAATGATTTGGATGGAGTTATATTGAATCCGTTCATCGATGACTATTACATTCCAAGAAACGTGCTTGTCGATTTGTATTACAATCATCCCGAAGCGGTGAATGACCGAAAATATCTGCAGGGAAACTTTTTCGCATTCACTTTCTAGAGTCATCTTAACACAACTTATATATTATTTTTTTTCAATATTATTAAATGGAACAATCAAGTTTAGGTGATGATGATGGAGTGGACAATATGTACTAGATGCGGTAAGGTATTGGATAATTCAAAGGAAACATGTCCGGTTTGCGGCAATAAAACCAATAAGATAACAATTGATTTTTTAAAAACCCATATTTCCAACGTGACCTTTCTGATAAAGACACTTGACATTGAACTCGTAAGACAGTACTGCCCGCAGATAAGTTCACAGAACAATCCCCTTGAAATCATCATCCTTGATGACATGTTCAGGTATTTCTCCTATCTCGGATTGGGAGATGGAGTGATTACAGACAATGAACTTGAATTCATAAACACCCTTCTTGATTCAAACTACACAACATCAGACATCACAAACATGGGGAATTGTGAAATTGACAATGTTCCTCTGTCATTCGAATGTCTTCATGAGCTTGACATGTTTGCCCAGAAATTTGACATGTATGGTGTAAAGTCATGCAATGAGCTTTTCGACTCATACAGGCTTCTGGGGAAATTTTTCATAACCGTTGACGGCGAACTCAACGATGAGGTTCTTGAAAAATATGAAAATTACATAAAAGCCCTTGAAGATGATTTGGGAGACTATCTGCTTGAAGATGACGGGCTAACATTAAGGATACCGAATAGCGAAAACCAAAAGGAAGCTGAAACCCACTCCCTTGATGAATATCTCGAAGAGCTCAACAAGCTCATAGGACTTGAAAAGGTCAAAAAGGATGTGAATTCACTAATCAACCTTGTTCAAATCAGAAAGCTCAGGGATGAAAGGGGAATCAGCCAGCCTGCAATGAGCCTTCATCTTGTCTTCAGCGGAAATCCCGGAACGGGCAAGACAACCGTGGCAAGACTCTTGTCCCACATATACCATGAAATAGGACTTCTCTCAAAGGGCCATCTCATTGAAACAGACCGGTCAGGTCTTGTGGGAGGATATGTCGGCCAGACCGCAATAAAGACAAAAGAAGTGATTGACAGGGCAATGGGAGGAATACTGTTTATAGATGAAGCCTACTCACTTGCAAATTCATCCGAAAACGATTATGGAAAAGAGGCAATCGACACTCTTTTAAAGGCAATGGAAGATCACCGTGACGATTTGATAGTGATAGTGGCAGGATATCCTGAACTTATGGACCGCTTCCTGCATTCAAATCCCGGCCTCGAGTCAAGATTCAACAAGTTCATATTCTTTGAGGATTACGACGGCGACGAACTTTATGGCATATTCGAATTGATGTGCAGCGATGCCAATCTTAAAATGGATGATGGAGCATCCGATTATGCAAAACAGTACTTTGAAAGGATGCATGAACACAAATCCCAGAATTTCGCAAATGGACGTGCAGTGCGAAATTTCTTTGAGGAGGTAATAACCGCACAGGCAAACCGTCTGGCAGCAAAGGAAAACATAACCGATGAGGAACTTAACACTTTAACCTATGAGGATTTCCTGATTGAGGAGTGATTAAATGTCTAAGATATGCAACAGATGTGGTAATGAAGTGGATGACAACGTAAAATTCTGCCCATACTGCAAAGGCCAGACATTCAGGCCAAAGCAGGAGGTGGCAACTCCAAACGATACCATGATTCATAAGGTTTTCTACTGGAACTATGACAACCGTTATGTTCTCTCCAAATCAAAAATCACAACGATTGGAGTTTTCCTTATGTTTTCAGTTTTCGCTCTCATATCCGGAGCTCCGATTGGAATACTTTTTTTTGCAGTAATATTTTCAGCACTGATGTTCATGTTCTGCTTTGCGCTTCACAAGATTGCAGGTCCGCCTTCACCAGAAAAGCTGAAACATAACGATTACGGACTTGTTCAGGATTTTATAAATCTCCTGTTCTTTTGGCAGAACCGTGAGGGAGGATATGCATTATCAAAAACAAAGATCATATCACATCTCATATTCCTGGCATTCTTCGGCATCGGCCTGTTCATACCTATGACCAATCTGTTCATTTCAATAATGTTCGGTCTCATATTTGAGGTTCCCGCATTCGTTTTGGGTTATGGAATTCACAAATTAACCAATCCGAACCCTCAGGCAAAACCAAAGGAAATCAAACCTAAAAAGGAAAAGCCATTACCTAAGGTAACTCCTAAAGTTGAAATCCCTAAAAAGCAGGCGATTTCAGAATACATTGATTACCAGTTCAGGTTGGATGAGCTTAACTCCAAATTCAGGACAAAGGAAAAGTCAACCAGAAATCTGATTGAAAAGAGATTCGAGCCTCCGCAACTTACTTATACACGTTTCATTGGTGTTGTGGACAAATCATCCGAGCTTTTCAAAAAGCATTCCGATTCGGCATATACCATGATTGAACTTGCAGATGAATACTCTCCAAGAATAGCCAAGGAAATCGAAGGAAAAATAGGCATTCTTGAATCAATCATTGATAAAATGGATGGATTGTCAAATGAACTTATCATAAGCAATGATTTGTTAAAACAAGACGATGTTGATGATCTGATCGGTCAGATGGATGATTTGATTAAATCCGTCAAGGACTACGAATAGTTTTCAACTGCTCTCTGGGTTCATTTAAATATCATTTTCATCATATACTATTTTCAAGATGTGGGAGTATAGCAATTATTCAAAGGTAAATCCTGAGGCCAAAGGACACTTTCCCTTTAAAAATCCAAGACCTGACCAGCTTGAGACAGTATCCGAAATAATCGATGCGATAAATAAAGGGTTTAAATATATAGTCCTTGAAGCCGGAACAGGTACTGGCAAATCCGCAATAGCATACACATTGTCATCAATATATGACTCTTCATATATATTGACAGTCACAAAACAGCTTCAGGAGCAGTACGTAAATGATTTCAATAACCTCAAGCTTGTTAAGGGAAGAAGCAACTTCACATGCAGACATGATTCGTCACTGAGCTGCGATGAAGGCAAATGCATTCTTGAAGGATACGTCTGTGAGGATTCGAAAAACACCTGCGACTATTATTTCCAGAAATCTGAAGCTTTAAACTCAAAAACCGTCATATCCAATTACCATTACATGTTTTTTGAGCTTAACTATGTGGGGGACTTTCTAAAAAGGCAGCTCCTGATATGCGATGAGGCACATAACCTTGAAAGCACCCTTATGAGCCAATTGACGCTTGAATTTCTCCTTGACGATTTAAAGACATATCTAAAATATGACGTTACCGATGACATCATATATGAACTGGACAACGGGGACTATGACGTGTGGCTTCAGTTCATCAGCGAGATAAGAGACATGTATCTCAAGGAATACGATAAAATCAAGGATTTAAACAAGCCCCATCTAATGGAAAAGATTGCATTTATCAAAAGACAAATCAGTGACTGCAACCGATTTGGTGAAAACATCACCCGGGACCCATACAGCTGGGTGTTCGACTATAATCCCGATTATGAAATCATTGAATTCAAGCCCCTTAAAATAGACAGTTATGTGAGGGACAATCTATTCAGGTATGGTGAGGTATGCATTTTCATGAGCGCCACAATACTTGATTATGCATTCTTCTGCAAATGCCTTGGAATTGGCGAAGATGAGATATATCCGATAAGGCGAAAAAGCCCATTTGACCTTAAAAGAAACCCTATAAAAACCTGCGGTGAATTCAACCTCTCACACAAGACAATAAAAGAGAATGCTCCCAAAACAATAGATGTAATCAGGACCATTTTGGATGAACATAAGGATGAAAAGGGCATAATCCATACCGTAAGCGCCACATGCAAGGATTATCTGCTTGAAAGCTTAAACGATGAAAGGCTCATTGACCACAATGCCCAAAACAGAATTGAGCAGCTTGAAAAATTCAAGAAATCCAATGATCCTCTTGTTTTCATTTCACCTTCAATGAATGAGGGTGTTGACCTGCCGGGTGATCTGTGCAGGTTTCAAATCATATATAAGTTACCTTATCCCGATTTGGCAGACAAGCAAATCAGGATGAGGGCTAATGCCGATGAGGACTGGTATGACTACAAAACGTCACTTTCACTGATTCAAACCTACGGCAGGGGAATGCGTTTTGAAAATGACTACTGCAAAACCTATTTCATTGATTCAAGAATCGGGCAGTTCATAAGGAATGGCAAGTTCATCCCCAAAGAAGTTTTAAATATATAATCAGACAAATTATTTTTCAATGGCTAATCATAAACACTTAAGGGTAGTTATTGAAGATATCTACCTCAACAACAATGAACTGACAAAGGAATTGGATTTAAGGCTTATCAATGAATTCAGATACTCTAACCTCTATATTCCCGCAAAAAGGCAAGATTTTACACTTAATTTCATAATCTATGAGGATGAGGGATTGAGGCTAACTCCTCTTTTCACAGACCCTGATGAATTCAAAAAGTTTTTCACTGACACAGAAGACATCCAGCTGATGCAGAATTCATTTGAACTCTATCAAAACATTCTAAAGACAGGGGATCTTGACGGTTACATTTTAAATCCGGCCACTGAGAAGTACGTATTTACAAGGGAGTTCATACTGGACATCAAAAACGTTCCAAAGACCAATTTTTACACTACCAATACCTATTCCAAAGAGGAAATCAGACAGCTGAAAAACGCCTCCAATCCCGATTTGGAAAGTTTCATTTCAAATCCCGCAAACATAGGGGATTATGAGGCTCTCTTTGAAAGGCTTTCACGCTCAACTCTACTGACATTGATGGTAAGTGATGCTGATTTGACTTCAATGGCAAAGGACGGCATCATTTCAATGATGGATTCAGGTCCTCTTGCGCAGATGCATACCGATAACGTTGGGGGAACGTATGCAACAATATTTTCAAGTGAGGAAAAGCTCAAGTATGTGAAAACCGACAAGTTTAAATATTCGCAGGTAATTAACCTTGCCATGCTTGTAAACTTCGTATTGACCGAAGACATGGATGGGATAATCTTAAACCCTGATACCGATAACGTTCTTATTCCAAGGGTAACGCTTTTGAAATATTCACTTGGGTTTGAAAAATTCGCCAACGATGAAAAACTGTCCGAATCAATCTATTACATGTTCCCGTTATAATTGCAGTGATAATATAATATTTCAATTACATTGCAATATTGTATGGGCTTCATTTCACAAAATATATATGTTATGAGCGTTATATTATTATTTGGGATTGTTGCTCCTAGGCAATCCTATTTTGTGACGATTGTATGAACTCCGTTTCTTTCTACTATTTTTCTTGCGGAGTTCATATGACAAATTTTAATAATTACTAATTTTAGATTATTTATCATGTCTCAATTGGATGAGTTAATAAGAATTAATAAAAGTATTGAAAACCAGAACAGGGAAATCATTCGCCTTTTGAAAATTATAGCCGGTGAAAGCGATTTCGTTGACAGGTCAGGTTATGTGTTTCCAGAATTCGAAGAGCCGGAAGAAATCTATGAGTATGCCGATGAGTTCAACTCACTTCTTGATGTCGAATGCGATGTGGGTGAGGTATATTTCATAGACGGCGACATCTACAAATTAAGTGTTGAAAATAATGAAAAGGTCATTGATAATTTGATGGGTGATGCCGAAAGCATTAATTTTAAAGTAGCGGAAGTTGTTTGTGATGAATCCATTAAAAGAAACCAAAGTATTGGTGACGCTACAGTAATACTGACTGACTCAAGTAAGGGAAACTTACCTCAAACATTGAAACTGTGTCATGAGCAGGATGCCCAGAGAGTGTTCGTTCCATGGGATCAGATGATGGAACTTTTGGGAGCCCCCGATACGTTACAGAGAATTCTTAAGCTCAATTTCTACAGGACTGAAGAGGATTTGGTTGAAAAAATATTTAAAAAAGAGGAATAATTATGTTTTGCCCATCATGCGGAGAAGAATTAGTTGAAAACGCAAAGTTCTGCAAAAGCTGCGGAAAAGAAATCAGACAGACTGAAACCAATACAGACACTGTACACACTGGAGAATATCATGTTCCCACAGTAGAAAAAAGCTACAAATTTGCAGTAATATTAGGTTATGCCCTTGCAGTTCTAATCCCGATACTTGGAATTGTCATTGCCATATATCTCTACACCAGAAAAGACTCAGAAAATGCAAACAGACACGCAAAATTCATTTTGATTGTTGCAGCAATCATCTGGTTCATTTCATTTATGCTAATCCGGTAAAAAAAAGAAAAAATTATGATGATTTGAAATCATCAATTGCTGAGTCAACCAGACTGATGATTGACTCGGACAAATCAGGATATGAATCGTCGACAGGTACTGGAATGTTGTCACAGTAAACGACTTCCAGTCCGTGCGCTATAGCATCCTTGGTTGCAACGTCAACCGCTGCAGCCTTAAGTTCAGTAAGCATCACGTCAGCATCATCCATATACTTTTTCATGTCCTCACGAAGTAGAGGCCTGTTTGAAAGATGTGCGGTTGTTCCTACAACTTCACAGCCGAAATTATCTTCCAGGTATTCAACAAGCTTGTCCTTTACTTCTTCGGGTGCGGTTGTGGCAAAGAGCACCTTCTTGCCTTCAATGTCATCCAAAGGTTTAGGCCTGAAGACTGTTGATATTACGACTGCATCAGGATTTACCTCACTGACAAAATCCTCAATCTCTTTTCTTTTGGTTTCACTGCACATCGGCTCTTCACACATTGTCAGGATTACAAGATCTCCCAGTACAACCCTGTATGGGCCGAAGTAGGTGGTTAAGTTTTCAATAGGCTGGTTTGCTCCAATCAGTGATATATTCTTGTTTGTTTTTATTGGCGGTATTGCAGCTCCGCTTCCCTCAAAGATTGCGAATTTTGAGTCTACCTCATTTGCAAGGTGCGCTCCCTTTTTCATGTTGGTTAAAAACACTTCACCAGCCATACCGCCGCCGCAGCGTCTGCATCCTATTGTCAATATTCTGCTCATGAGAGCGTCTTCCCAGTGGTCGCTTGCCGCATGAACTCCCTTTTCGGACTGTTCAAGCAGAAATTCGGCGTTGATTTCAAGTTCCTCACCATGCACGATTTCAGGCTCTTCAGGTCCTCCACGACCCATTGCAATAACGCAAGGCTCGTAGCCGTTTTTGTCAATAAGCCTTGCAACAAAACCGGACACTGCAGTTTTTCCTATTCTTTTTCCGGTTCCCAGTATTGTTATTGATGGCTTTTCCATAATGTCATACTGAGTTGTCGGATCGAATTTGAAATCAGGCCCCTCATATGTTATTCCTTCATTGAGGACCTTACATGCTATCTTGAATCTTTTCGAATAGTCAAGTATCGGTTCGTCGCTTAAGTCAAACACTGTGTCAATGTCAAGTTCTCTAATCATTTCAACAATGATATCATAGGGTATGTCCTTGTCCTTTGCAAACTGGACAGGGATTCCGAGCTTGTCGGAGTAGGATTCTTCGGAATCGTCCCTCAGCTTTTCGGTTCCTCCAATGAATACTGCACCCCTGATGTCAATGTGTTCGAGATTGTTCAGGGTATCTATTGCCTCTTGTGTGACCGGAAGATAGTGTTCGCCGTCAACAAGACATAGCATTTTGGTTAAAGATTTCATGTTTATAGATATAATATTTTATAAATAAAAGTTTAATTATTACATATGGAGATAGACGTTGGCGAAACCCACATCAGATTGACTACTGATTTGAAAAATCATGATTTGACAGATTACATATATACCATAAGGTCTCAGCTTAAGGCTTATATCAATCATAATCAGGATTTTCTCCTTTCAATGGAGCCGATTACAACGGATGAGGAGAATTTGGCTCCAATTGTTGAGTTGATGTATGAATCATCAAAGCATTGCGATGTCGGTCCGATGGCATGCGTTGCCGGAACCATCTCTGAGCTTTCCCTTGAATATCTGATGAGTAAAAATTCAACACATTCCATTGTTGAAAACGGCGGTGACATTGCACTTGTCAATAATAAAAAACTTCTTTGCGGAATATATTCCAACAACGAGGTTCTGGGAAACAATATTGCCTTTGAGATTAAAAAAAGAAAGGTGCCGCTTGGAATATGCACATCATCAGGTAAAATCGGTCATTCGATAAGCTTCGGTGATGCCGAAAGCGTAACGGTAATTTCAAACTCACCTTCTGTGGCTGACGGTCTTGCAACAAGAATAGCCAATGACGTGAGAGGCATGACAAGTGAGGATAGGGTTTCAAATGCAGTTGAAACTGCCGAGGAGTTCAGGGAATTTTTCAGTGGCGTTCTGATAATTTCCCAGGATAACGTTGCAACTGTCGGCAGACTGCCAAAAATAGTCGAAACTTCTAAATTTGATTTTAATCAATCTTAAAAACAAATTGATTTTTTATTTTTGTCAATATATTTTTGAATGCAAGATTTAAATATGATTAATATACAATATTATTGTATAGAATTAAGGAGTTAATTTTTAACTAAATGAAATTAGTTAAATAAGGGTTAGATATCTATGTATAAGGACGAAATGATACAAATGCACCAATTCTTGGTATATGTTTTAAAATACTTAGCTGAAGATGACCAAATACGAAATGACTGTAGTGAATACATTTCCCTGAAAATAAGCCCCCATCATATTCACAAGACAAAAGCTGAGCATAAGCATGCAATTTTTGTTTTATGTAAAATTATTTCAGAAATAATTGCTGAAAGAGATGACAATCCTATTCCGGAAAACGTTCGCAATTCCCTTGCTGATTTGGTCAGAAGGTCAGAAAACGAACTTCATGCCGAATAACTTTTTTTTATTTTTTACTATTTTTTTCTTTGAAAAACCAAAGTGTTAATAACATTTATATACATACTATTTTTTGAATTAAATATAAACCAGTGTGATACTTTGAAATCTTTTGAATTTTTATCTAAAAAACGAGAGGAAAAACCTAGAAATTGTGGAATTACTATGGTTTTGGACAAGGGATTGGGTCTTGAA
>JAUNXD010000151.1 GCA_030539985.1 Methanobrevibacter sp. | reverse complement strand
TTTCCATGCGTCTCTAATATATTTATACATAAATAACACCTTTTTGTTCAGCCACGAAGGCCACATCCATTCGGGAACTTATCCCAAAAAAAGTAATTATCACTGTTAAATTTTTAACAGTAATCAAATATTTGTTTTATGTATTTATAAAAGTATCGATGAAATTAATAATTTATCTCAAAAGTTTTTAAAATAAAAAAAATAGTGAAAAAGGAGTAAAAAAACTCCAATATTAACCCGATACCATCACTAGCTCACCGGTGGCAGGGTCCTCATACACCTTTCCGACTTCACTGTAGCCGCTGTCTTCAAGTCCGCCCGCATCAGTGTAGTTTTGGGAAAATGTTTCAGCTGTTGAAACATCCTGTGTGGATTGGGATTGTGTAATCATATCTGGATTGGCCGATAAAGCCATGATTGCAAAAATCAAAAAGCCCAATGCCAGCACAAGCATAGCATCGGATAGGTTGTTCAATCCACCCATTGGATCATCATCGACTGATTCGGAAATCCTTCTTCTTTTTCTAAGCATCAAATCACCATTTGTTTATAGTTTCAAGTTCCGCTTCCGCAACGGTTTCAACATCAATCAGTTCTGACTCGTACCACTGCTTTTTATATTTGGAAATTAAAAATGCTACAGCACCAACTGTCAACCCTGTAACGGTTGTATCGAATGCGATTGTCAATGACTGTGCAAGTGTCGCAATGTCACCTGTTCCCAGTGCGGCCAGTCCCGGACCCAATGGTATCAATGTGCCCAAAAGACCTAATATTGGACCTACACGAACAAGAATATCGGTTTTGTTGGTTTTTTTGATTAATCTTGTCTCATGAGCTGAAATCAATTCGCTTGCAAGTGCCTTTCTAGCTTCCGGTCCAATATCATGATTGTCCGCAATCCTTGTTAAAATCTCTTTTTGATAATCAAATAAGTCGCTTTTTGCAATTTCATCCTTCATCTGATTCACATTGGTTGAAAAGGAAACCTTTCTAATTAAATCTTCCAAATCTTTTGAGCTAATAGCTTTTCTTGAGATGAATTCATTAATCAATCCTCCAAAGGCCAATATGACAATGACTATTGAAACCACCAATAAGACCACGACTGGTGTCAATAGACTTTCAGATATTATATGAATTAATGAAGTTAATGTCTCAGTTCCCTGAATAATCATCTATTTCCCCCTCATATCATTTATTAAAACACCTGCAACTAAAACAACCACAATTCCAATAATGACATATATCAACTGATATGTTGGAGTCAGAATCAAAAATGAACTGAACATCGTATAGTTAAGATTCAAAGTGGAATAATACGTTAATGCAAAAAGAAAAATCAATATTGAAGCCAAAGTCATATATTCCCCGATTATTACTGAGTATTGCCTTTTTGCATGGTGCAATAATTTTGTAAGTTGATAAACAACGAATAATATAATGAAAAACAATAAAGAATACAAAATGGAGTTGAATAAATCCAGACTTGACTGTGAAGACAGCAAAACTGTCATGATTATGAAAATAATTATCACTGAATAAAACAGTACTTTTGAATTATTGTTTTTTGTGCAATATGCCATTATACAAAATGTCAATATTGCAATTACCAAGAAAATATACCCGAAATAATCCAGTAATTCAATATTAATGTTACTTGAGAGATTCATCAATACAAATGTGAAAATTGAAAATATTGCTGAGACAACAAGTAATTTCAAGTTATTGATTTTACTATTTCCCAGAAGCAATGCAATATTGGCTGCAAACAAAACCAATAATACTAGCAGATATCCACCCATCAAGTCCATTTTTTAACCTTTCATATTCTTTATATAATTAAATATTATTCAACATGAATATATAAACATATCGAAATGAATTATTTAAAAATCAAATACTCAACAAATCAACATTATTTAAATGAATGAATATATTAAAAACAGTTTTAGATTAATTAAGAAAAAAATTTTGATAAAAATAAAAAATAAATAAAAATAAAGTAATTAATAATTTTCATTATAAATTACTCTTCAATTATTTCATAATATGACCCTTCAGCGCAGGACTTGCAAACCGGCTTTCCGCCCCTCAAAACATGACGGCCATCAGATACCTTTTCGCCACAGACTGAACAGAATGTGGTGGTGTAAGGTTTGCCCGGCATGTCTCCAGGACCCAATTCAATTTTTACCTTAGTGACCATGAACAGTTCTTCAGGAGGTGTGCGTCTAAATCTCGCAATCATCTCTTCCTTTGTTTCTTCATCTTTGAATTTCTTGTTAGCATCAGCATCAGTGATTCTTAAAGCTTCACCAGTGTCCTGATTGTAGAAGGTTGCTGCAAATTTCCCATAATACATTTGCTTTAAGGTTCTTTTACCCATTGAACATCCTGTTACGGACTGCACTGCATCAGACATACATCTGTCGATTTCAAGAAATACGATTAAGTTTTTATGCCTTTCATTTAAAGGCATTCCAAGCAATTCCAATCCATACATTGCCAATTTTGTTCCGATTGCAATTCCTCCACAAATGTGGCCGTGAAAATCACGTGCTTTTGCCAATTGTTCATCATAATCCTTTTCATTCATTTAATCACCTTATAAATCTAATTTTAAATTTGTTTTCATTGGTACACATACTTTTCTTTTATTGTCCAATTCAATAAGTTTAACATCAATCGAATAGGCCTTTTTCAGGTTTTCTTCAGTTACAACATCATCGGGAGATCCGAAATCTATGAATTTTTTATCCTTCATGATGGCCACTTTTGTCGAGCTTAAAAATGCATGGTCGGGAAAGTGTGACGACATTATTATTGACAAACCGGTATTTGCAAGATTATCAATTATTTCCAATAGTTTAATTTGATTTCCGAAGTCCAAATGAGATGTTGGCTCATCCAAAATCAATATATCAGGTTTTTGGCATAATACCCTTGCAAGAAAAACCAGCTGGCGCTCTCCACCACTTAAATTGGTGTATTCCTTATCCTTCAAATCCTCAATTCCCAATGTTTCCAATGCATCCATTGCAATTTCAATATCCTTATTTTTGGGAGAATCGGTCAAGTTGAGATATGGTGCCCTTCCCATCAGCACGACATCAAACACCTTAAACGGAAATGAAGGAACGTGCGATTGGGGAATATATCCTATATGCTTTGAAATTTGCTTAAATGACAATTTTTTCATATTCTCCCCATTGATAAAAATCTCACCGGATTTTATATCATGCAAACCGTTCAAACATTTAATCAATGTGGTTTTACCGGTTCCGTTCGGCCCTAGAATACATAACACATCGCCTTTGCCAATTGAGAAACTTATATCCGAGAAAATCTCTTCCCCATCATAGTCAAATGAGATGTTTTTTACTTCAAACAGTTTATTGTCTACGACCATTCTGAATAACCTCTTTTAAGTAAGTATAAGAAAATTGGAACGCCAATAATGGCTGTTAGAATTCCGATAGGTATTTCAATAGCTATAACCGCACGGGAGATATTATCAATCAGCAATAAAAAGCTAGCTCCCAAACTTAAAGATGCGGGCAGAAGTATTCTATTGTCCGGCCCTACAATCATACGGGCCATATGAGGTATGATCAAACCGACCCAGCCGACAATTCCACTTATTGAAACGGCTGCAGAAGTCAGCAATGTACAACCTGCAATTATCAATAATCTTAGTCTTGAGGGGTTTAAACCCAATGACTGCGCTTCCTCATCACCCATTGCAAGCAGATTCATTTGCCATCTCAAAATCAACAATATCACCAAACCTATGATTACAGGTATTGCAATCATAAAGAGCTTATCTACATTGATTGATGCCAATGACCCCATTAGCCAGTAGACGATTTCGGGAAGCTTATCGTCAGGATCAGCAATGAACTTGATTGCAGATATCAATGAGTTGAAAAATGCAGAGATTGCAACTCCAGACAAAACCAGCACAAGTATTCCCCCTGCCTTATAAGTTCTTGATATCAGGTAAGTTGTTGCAACGGATATCAAACCGAATATGAAGGCAAAAATCTGGGTTATGATATTAGCTCCACTTAATAGGATTCCAAGTGCAGCTCCAAAGCCAGCACCGTTTGACACACCCAAAAGGTCAGATGAAACAAGCGGGTTTTTGAATATTGACTGGAAAGCGGCTCCGGAAATTGCAAGGCATGCCCCCACCACAATTGCTCCTATGATTCTTGGAAGCCTAATTTCAAAGACAATTGTTGTTAATGTAGAGTTTACTTCAAATTGCGGAAAAATTGGAGATAAAATTGTGTATATTACATCAACCGGACTTATAGGATACCTTCCTATTAAAAATGAAGCGAAAAATAAAATTATTGGAAAAAAGATTAAAAGTACAATACTTATAATCTCTTTTGTCTC
>JAUNXD010000150.1 GCA_030539985.1 Methanobrevibacter sp. | reverse complement strand
TGGAAATCATCACCATCGTCATCTAATTCAACAGATTTCAAAAGAACCTCACGTTCCAAGTTCTTTACCTGTTTTATAAAAGATACATTCATTTTAATACCAACTGAATAATTTTATTTTTATCAAATATATGATTTTTATTATTTAAAAAAATTCCTCCAAATCTTTTAGAGTCGGGAATTTTTCCATTCCAAATCCTTCAATAGATTTTCTTGCCACCCAATTTCCTATTCTGCATGATTTTTCCAAATCATACCCCTTTAAAAAGGAATATAGAAATCCGCTATTGAAACTGTCTCCGGCACCTGTAGTGTCAACAACATCACATTTGAATGATTCGACTTCACATTCTGTGGAGTTATTTATTGCAAATACTCCTTCAGCGCCTTTTTTAACAACAACAGTTTCAATTCCCAAATCCAAAAATCCTATAGCAAGTTCTTTTAAAGGACTTTTATTATTATTACATAATAATCTTAATTCTGATTCATTTATCAACAGTATATCTGTTCTTTCAAGAATAGGTTTTAACTCGTCAAATCCCTTCTGGACATACAGCATTCCAGGATCAAAACTCAACACACACTGGTCGTTAAGCTTTTCCAACAGTTCAATTTGCGTATTGAATGAATCTCCAACAAAGGATGTGTAATGCATTATTTTGCATCTCATTATATTTAACGGATTTATTTCCCCGATTTTGATTTCATCGTTTACTCCAGGGTCAATGTAAAGACACCTTTCCCCTTCATCATCAACAAATCCCAGGCATTTTCCGGTTGAGCCTGTTTCTGAGTAAATCAGATTGTTGGAATACACCCCATTGACTGCCAAATGATATTCTATCAAATCTCCATCCTCATCCTCAGCAATTTTACCAATGATTGATGTCGAACAGCCTAAACGAGACAATCCCACTATAGTATTGGCTGCAGATCCGCCCGGAGTGTCAGTTTCACTTTTGATAAAACTTTCTTCATCTTTTGAAACAATATTTTCCACTGAATAGAGCTTATCCACATTCAACGCTCCAAATCCTATAACTTCAGCATTCAAATCATTATCAAAAATTTCCATTATAAAACCTTACTTTAAAATGTCTAATAAATTAATGTTCTTGTCTCCAAGTTTTCCATCAAAGTTACCTGCAGAAATTCCAATTACTCCATCAAATTTCAAGGCAGCATCAATTCCTGCTTTAACTGCTTTATTCATTGATTCTTCATCGATTGCATTTATTACGACTTCAGGAATATAGTTAACGCCTTCAGGAACTTTGGATTCATCACCTAAACGTTCTTTAAGGGAAGGGCAATAAACATGATTGGTTGTTGGACCGATTTCTGGGAAATTTGTTTCGGGTTTTGATGCGGCCGAACAGATGTCGAACGGTGCGGTTGCACCCTCCACATTCATGATTGCTTCAATTATAGCATCCCCAGCTTCAAGAACAGCTTCAGGGGTTTCGCATAAATACCAGAAGTTACCCCCCATAGTCCCATCGTTTATTTTAAATTTCTCTTCAATTTGGAAATCCGGCACGGCAATTGGGACATTAATCATTTTTCTTCCATATTCCTCTACGATCCATTCGTATCCATCACCGCAGTGCCCCACAATGTCCATCATTTCAATATATTCATCACTTGGTTTATCTGAGTAATCAAAAATACGTGTGAACGGTTTGACCAATACATCCTGTCTTAATCTGTATGACAGTTCAAATGCGAATTTTTCTACATCATCACCGCCCAGCCAGTATTGTACAATTGCTCCAAATCTGTTATCAGGAGTCTGTGATTCGTCCAAAAAGCCTTCCACACCACCTTCAACCCTACCAATTACTGCACTTGGAGTTGAAGTTGAATCATATGCTGCTCTTTTTACGATTGCCTCTGTAGGTCCTGTAATTAAAGCCCTTACATATTTTCCCTGGAAAGCTTCAAAGAATGTGTCTTCCACCTTATCATAATTCATATTAACACCTAACCTAATCCTCCTATGTCCTGACCACGTATATTGTTTCTCATGTCTTTACTGATTTTTAATATATTCTCATAGTTATCATCAGTTATTATTTGAATTAACGGATAGTTTTCAGCAAAGACTTCGAAAAACTTGTTTTTAATTTCTTCATCAATACTGTAGTCATCAAAGAGATTTTTTAAATCATTTGAAATATTATAATCTTTAATAAATTCTAAAACTTTATCTTTATCATTTTTGGCATAAACATTTGCTATTACTGCAGTTGTTAGGGCACTTGGTGAAACGATTGCTATTTCAGCCACTTTGAGAGGATATTCATTGCCGTTGAATGATATGCTTATCCCATTGTTTTTGCGGGCAAATTCAAGTGGTTCAACATCAGTTATGCTGTCGCCGATGTATAGTAATTCATCAGTGTTGATGCTGTCCCTTTTTATTATATCATCGATTGCCAATTTCTTTCCCTGGCCGCCAACAACTTTTATATCCTTTATTTTTTCATAAATTCCCATTTTTGCAATTTGGTTGAAGAAAATATCATCAAACATTTTGTAATCATCAGGATTTTCTAAAATCAAACCTTTGAATTCGGTGACTTTTTGAATTTCCTCTAGAGTTAGCTCAAGGCAATCTATATCAACATTTGTGTAAAATGTGTTTTCAAAAGGCACATCCATATAATCAGAAACTGCTTCAATATATTGACCATAACTGGTACTTACAATGTAAATATTCATAGCTTCCTTCAAGTAATTCAAAAGGAATTTTGAGTCCCTGACAGCATAGATATTGTTTTTTGAAAAGTCAATGAAATCAGAATTTGTGAGATTTTCAACCACAAAGAAAGGCAAAATCAACTTCAGTGTATTTCCTGCCTTATAATCTGGCATTTTGACAACATCCACCAAATAATCATCATACAAACTAAGGATTTTAAATAATTCCCCTCCATTTTCAATGAACTCGGCAGCCATTTCATATGCATTGTCATTTAAAGTCAATGGCCCCTCACAATCTGTAATAAATGATTTTTCAAACATGATTCACCTGAAATTAACAATCCTTATTGCATCCAAAGGACAAATTGCCTCACAGTTTCTGCAATAAATACATTTTTCACCGTCAAATTCAATCTTATCTTCCCCAGTCAATGTCAGTGCATCGACAGGACAGTTTTTAACACAGATTGCACATGCCTGGCATTTATCTTCGGAAAGTGAAAAGTCGCCTTCCCTCTGCTTATATAAAAATGACCTTGCATAATACAAGTCCTGGTCTTTACTGTAGAAGTAATCATCATAGGCTCCAATAGCATCAAATTGACAGATTTCAACGCATTTACCACAATATATGCAGTTATCATTAATTGTAATTGGATTTGGACCATTCTGTTCAATGGCATTTACAGGACATACATTATAACATTCACCGCATGCAATACATTTTTTATCATAAACTTCAATGTTCCTATCCATTAAGTAAGAACCAACCAATTTTGTGAATTTGTCTATTTCAATGCTAGTGTTGAGACTGATTTTCAGTTCTCTCTCCATCATATCATTGACTTTACATTCAATGAAATGCTCAAAGTTCTTGTCATTGAATTCCAAAGCAATGGCTTTACCGACTTTCTGGAGAACCTTATTTAAACTGATTAAATCAAGGGATAATTTTTTTACATCATAATCAATAATGCTGGATACAATATCATAGGATTTTATTTCACTGTACATTTTGAATGCTTTTTTACGTGAAGAGTATCTGATTGCTCCTGAAGGACAGGAATGCATACATTCTTCACATCTGGCACAGTATCCTGGGTTGATATACGGCAATTTATTGGTTCTGCCCACATTAATGGCTCCCATTGATGGGCATACTCTTGTACATGTCATACAGCCAATACATTTAGGCTGGTTAATGACAACTGCCTTACCTCCCTTAACTGTTTTAGGAAGCAATTCTCCATATTTGATTGCATCAGTAGGACATACTCTGAAACAATATCCACATCTAACACAGGTGTCCTTGTCTATTTCACTGTGAGGTTCATTAGTTCCGTCAGCCACAATATGGATGGAACCATTTTTACAGGCCTGCACACAGGCACCACATGCCTTACAGAGTTTGGTATTTATGTTTGGAACGTTTTCCTTTAAAGGAGGGTCCATTTTAACATCAAGGGATATTGCATCATATGGACAAGCATTACGACATAATACGCATCCAAAACATGTACTTTTTAATTTTATAAGGCCATCTGATTCATCCAGATAAACTGCATCAATAGGGCATGATTCAAGACATGGCTTATCGCTGCATTTTGCGCATCTTGTCTGGTCAATGACATAATCCACATCAACATGTCTTAATGGCCTTGGTGTTTTAGTAAAACTATCAATCATGACACTCACTCCATAA
>JAUNXD010000019.1 GCA_030539985.1 Methanobrevibacter sp. | reverse complement strand
ATTAAATTAACTCCCTTACAATGGCTTTGGTAACATCCATGGTTGTTGCATCCCCTCCCAAATCAGGAGTCCTGATTTTGCAGTCTGCCATTACCTTCTCGACTGCCTGTTTGATGTCATTTGATGTTTCCCACTCGCCCAGATAATCAAGCATCATGGAAGCTGATAGTATCATTGAACATGGATTTGCAATGTATTTTCCTGCAATGTCGGGAGCGGATCCGTGCACAGGTTCAAATAATCCGTTATGGTCTCCGATGTTTCCGGATGGTGCAAGGCCGAGTCCTCCTACCAAACCTGCACTTTCATCGGACAGGATATCTCCAAAAAGGTTGCTTGAAACAATAACGTCAAAATTCTGTGGCTGTGTGACCAGATACATTGCCATTGCATCAACGTAATAATCTTCAGTCTTTATTTGCGGATAGTCATTAGCTACCTTATAGAATGACTCTTTGAAAACTCCGTCGGTCTTTTTCAATACATTGCTTTTGTGAACGCATGTTACCTTGCTTTCTTCCCTTTTGATGCAGAGATTGAATGCAGCTTTTGAAATTCTTTCGGATGCGTTTCTGGTAATGTGCCTTTCTGCAATCATCTTTTCTTCATCGCCATATTCAACCTGTGAATAAAGCCCTTCGGTGTTTTCCCTAACTATTACAAAATCAATATCGTCACGAATGCAGTTTACTCCCCTGTATGATCTTATCGGGCGGATATTTGCGTATACATTCAATGCCTTTCTCAAATTGATGATTGGGCTAGGCTGGCCAGGTGTTGAGGTTGATGCTCCGAACAGCACTGCATCACTTTTGTTGGCTATCTTGACTGTTTCTTCAGGCAATGTGGTTCCATTTTTATTAAAACAGTCAAAACCTGCTTCACCATAATCAAAACTAAATTCTATGTCTAGCTTATCGAGCAAATACTCGCAAGCGGACATTACTTCCTGACCTATTCCGTCTCCACTAATTATTGCGATATTATACATTGTTTCACTTAATACAATTTTGTTCGTATATTAATAATATGGGTGTCATATTATATAATTTTAATTTTGTTCGTATGTTATCGAAATACTTTTATACTATACTGAATATAAATGATATTAATTACAGAATAGTAGTTGAACACCTTTAAGTTTATATGAGGGATTAAAATGGAAAGAAGTATCGATGAATTGATTGAATTATTGAATGATAAGGATGACTTTGTTGTTGAAGATGCTGTTGGAGAATTAGAGTTAAGGGCTGATGAAGCAGTTGACCCATTAATTGATGCATTATCCAGCAGAAAAAAACAAATCAGATTAAATGCAGCTACTTTATTAGGCGCTATCAACGACCCTAAAGCAATTCCTGCCTTAATCGAAACCCTTAAGGACAACAACAAATTAGTCAGAAGGGAAGCATCAACCGCACTGTCACGTATGGGAGAACCTGCCGTTGATCCGCTAATCGAAACATTGAATGATGAAGATTGGAAAGTAAGGGGAGCGGCCGCATGGGCTTTAGGTAACCTCGGTGATGAAAAGGCAATTCCTGAACTTGAAAAATTGCTTGATGATGAAAGCGGCTTTGTAAAACAAGGTGCACAAAGCGCTATAAAATCTATTAAGAAATAATTTCATTTCTTACTCTTCTTTTTTTTTTAACCACAGAATCTATTTTTTTTGTATCCTCCCTTTATTAAAGTTTTTTCTATTTCAGAATGAGTGTCCTGTCAATCATTTCAATTAGAATTTTGTTTATGGGATTTTTCAATGATAACGGATGTTCCTTTTGATGCCGGTCACTGAATGGAAGCACTCTAAAGCTGGACATGCATTGGTCGGTTGACCTGAGTGCAAAATAGGCTTTGTAATTTCCGTCAATTATGTTGATGATTAAACCGACATCCTCTGTCATGTCATGACCCGAAATGCCCTCTTCCGCGTAAACCTTGAACTTTTTAACCTCATCAGCGCTAATCAGGGAATATTCGATTAAATATTCGTATTCATCTTCATCAAGATCATAATCATCATATTCAATGATTTGTGAACATTCGCTGTCTGGAATAATCAGATGTGATGCACAGTATCCGAGGGAAATGTATATTCCGTCATGGTCCAGCGCTTTTGAAATTATGTCAAAGTAGAGATTATCCAATTCCATGGACTGGTATCTGTTGCCGAAAATTTCAGGCACCAGATGGGTAAGTCCCCCATCTTCAATGACTGTACAATAAAAGTGCTTTTCACCCAAATAACCTGCAGTTGCAGCCTTTTCAATTGTTTTTTTAATATCAATGTTGTTAGCATCTTCAAGTTTTAGAGCTATTTTCAAGACATCCTCATCACTTATCATCAATAACACCTATCCAGGCAACTGAAAATTTCATCAATGCTTTTGCAAACTTCAAAAATCTCTTCCTGTTTGTATAAAAATCCCTTTTCGCTCATTTCATCAATCATCGCAAGCATGGTATCGAAGAAATCGGCAACGTTAAAGACGATGATTTTCTTGTCATGGTGCTTTAGCTTTTTAAGGGTTATTATTTCAAAGAATTCATCCAATGTTCCGATTCCGCCGGGAGATATTATGAATGCGTCCGAATTATTTAAAAATTCCTGTTTTCTCTCATCCATTGTATCGACATATATGAATTCGGTGCAGGTTTCACATAACGGTTCAAAATCACCGATCCATTCAGGTGCGATGCCTATTGATTTTCCATCATTGTCATGAATTCCTTTTGCGCATGCACCCATCATTCCAGTATCTCCTCCGCCAAAAACAAGAGTATGACCTTTTTTGGCCATTTGACAACCTAATTCATAAGCAGCATCAGTATAGATTTTGTCTATTTTTCTGCTTCCTGATCCATAAAGACATATGTTCATAAAAATCAACTCTAAATATCTGGTGTTTGCTCAGCAAGGCACAAATGACAAATTGCATTAACGTTATCCTTCTGATTGTCCTTTACTGGACAGAAATATTTCCCGTCAATTTCCTCAACAAACAGGCTTCCTGGAAATTCGCTTCCAACAGGATGTATAGGCTCTTCTAATATGAATGTGGTGTAAAGGGAGGTTATTACATAAATCAATGGGAATTTATCATTCTTGTCATTGCTTAACCTTTCTTTTTCAAAAGTTTGCCTGAGCATGGGAAATGACTCGTCAAATAAGGTTTTGTCAATAGCCGAATCCTCATAATCATCATTTTCCTTAACTTCTTTCATGCGCATAATGAAATACTTCACATAAATTGACAGGTATTTTTCACGATAGTTTGCATGAACGAATTCGCCGTCCTTTCTCATGCGGACCGTAGCCAGCATCAAATCCTGCACTGAGATGATTCGGGCGTATTTTTTAAGAATTTCCATCAGTTCGGACTTTCTGATTTTGCTGTTTTCGGACAGCTCCTTAAGCTCGATTAGTATGTCTTCAACTTTCATTGGTTTATCTTTATAATTTTATTATTAATAAAAACTTTTAATTAGTTAGTGGGAATTAATATTATTAGGGGATTATATTATGGTTGAAAATTTCATAGAGATTTCAAAGGATGACATTGAAAACGTTGAAAATGCATTGAAGGTTAATTCTGATTATAAATTGGCAAATACAAAGTTTAATGTTAATTCATTTGAAAAGGCGCAGGACATTGTTCTGATTCAGTATGTTGCCAATGTTGAAAATGAATTGGTATTCAAAACAAAAGAGGAAAACGGAAAATATTATATTTCAGACACTTTTGACCTTTTTATGGACAGCATTATAAACGGCAATGCTTCCCGTGATGTTTTCCAGTCTGTTAGCAATTACTTTTATGATGTAATTGACAATCCCGATAAGGATTTCTCCGATGAAACCGAAGAGCTGATTAACTTTTTGCTTTTAACCGAAGAGTATGATAGGGACAAGCTTGAAATTGATTTGGACCCTGATAAGATAAGGCAGGATTACAATAATGACCATGATATGATTTATAATGACGATTCCATGAACAGGGTTCAAAAGAGTTTGGCTTTAAAGGAACTTGTTCACATGTCAATCTGTCAGGTTGTCGATGATTTGGAGCTGTTTTTCACAAGGCCTTTCAATTTAACCCCTGAAGAGGTTGCCGAGAAAAACAAGCAGGAAGCCAAAGCCCTTGAAAATGAAATGCAATTATCTTAATATTTAAGTATTATTAAGTTCATAATTATTAATATCAATTGACCGGTTGAATTTATATGATTACTATTACCCGTAACGAAGAGGTTGTCCTAAATCAAATCAAGATTTTCAACATTGAATTTCCTGAGGGCATTCCAATCAATGTCCTTAGAAAGGAGCTTGGATTTCATGAATATGACTTGGTTCAGATTTTAGAGGAGCTTCAGGAAAAAGATCTGGTTGTTTTTAAAGACAATAAGGCCCGTCTGTCTGAAAGCGAAAAACAGGTCAACACAGTTAATTCCAAAAAGGACCTTGAGGAATTGGAGCTGAACCAGAAGGAAAGGGATTCATATAGGTTAATTCAGGAACTGGTTGATGACAAGAATATTGTTTCCAAATATACCTTGGAAGGCCATTTATTGTACGGGGACTTGAAACTCAGTAATTTTAGAATGTATCATATTATATTGTCTCTTCAGAATAAAGGGCTTTTAAAAACCATTACTAAGGACGACGGAGAATATTACCTTCTTGTTGAATAATATTTTTTACATAATTCATAATATCTGAGTAATATTATTTTTTAATTTAATCATAATATTTATATAACTTAAAAATCATATGTTTAAATAATTATTGAAAGTATGATGTGTTTTTTATGATGAGAATAAGTATGTCACTACCTAAAAAATTACTAGCGGATTTTGATGAAGTATTAAAGGAAAGAGGATATCAATCTCGTTCAAAAGGAATTCGTGATGCACTTCAGGATTACATTGTAAGATATCAATGGATGAATTCCATGGAAGGACAAAGAATTGGTATCGTCACAATCATTTATGATCACCACTACACTGGAGTCATGGAAAACCTTGCAGAAATCCAGCACAGTTTCAGAAACGAAATCAATACCAGTATGCACATCCATATGACTGACAAATACTGTATGGAAATTGTAGTGGTAAACGGAGATATTGCAGAAATTCGTGATTTAACCGAAAGAATAATGAGGCTAAAAGGTGTTGAACACGTAAAACTCACAAGTACTGCAAACGGAGAAGATTTTAAAGAGCCTGGTCACTCACATGACCATCCTCACACACATTAATTTCTTTCTTTTTCTTTTTTTCATATGAAATTTAAAACCACTCCGTACCATTCAGACTTATTAAAGGATACAGACAGATTAGCTGTCTTTTACCAGGCCATAAACGAATATGATTCAAATAATGATTTGGCATATGATTTGGGTTGTGGAAGCGGAGTGCTGTCCTATTTTTTAGCTTCAAAATTTAAAGAAGTAGTATCTTTGGAAATCAATGAAAAAACTTTTGATTGCGCCAGAGAGAATTTGGCAGATTTTGACAATGTCAGTGTAATTCGCAGCGATATTTTAAGCTATGAATTTCAAAAGAAAGCGGATCTGATTGTCTGTGAGATGCTTGATACCGCACTGATTGATGAGGAGGAAGTGCCGGTTTTAAACTATGCAAAAGGATTCCTTAAAGATGGTGGAAAAATCATACCTCAGGCAGTGATCAATTCAGCAGAGCTTGTAAATCTTGAAAGGCATTATCTGCACTGGGATGAAGGAGTGAATTATGAAATACTTTCAGATGAGGTGATTTATTCTGAAATTAACTTTTTGGAGGATATTGACCCTGACTTTAAAGCTACGCTTAAACTGAAAGCAACAAAGGACGGTTTGGCTAACGGATTAAAAATTACAACATATACCAAACTCACAGATGACATAATTGCCGGACCGTTGCCGATGCTGAATCCACCTCTACTAATCCCGTTGGATGAAAAGAGGGTAAAGGTAAATGACTTTATACTTGTTGAGATAAAATATATTATGGGAAACGGGATTGAAAGTATAAAAACTGAATATCTGTAGGTGGTAACATTAACTTCAAATCTCAATTAGGCAATTTTTTAACAGATTGTGAGAAATTAATCATATTGGGTGTAGGCAATGAGCTTAAAAGCGATGACGGCGTCGGTCCGTTCGTCGTAAAGAAGTTAAAGGAACAGAACATTGAAAATGATAATCTATTGTTTATCGATGCAAAAACTGTACCTGAAAACTTCACTGGCAAAATAAGAAAGGAGAATCCCACACACCTGATAATAGTTGATGCGTGCCTGATGGACTTAAACCCCGGAGACATTAAGATAGTTGAAAAGCATGAATTTGCAAACATAGGCATTTCCACCCATTCGATGTCTTTATCGTTCTTTGTGAGATATCTTGAAAAGGACACTGACATCAGGATAATTTTCGTTGGCATTGAACCGGAAACAATGGATTGGGGTGCAAAACCAACATCTGAAGTTGAAAAATCCTCAATTGAATTTATCGAAACACTAAAAGGGATTATATTATGAAATTATTATTTATTGGTTCAAGATTATATGATGATGTAGATTGGTATGTAAAATCAAAAGGCATAGAAAGCGTTTTGACAGAATCAAATGAAAATGCAATAAATCTGGATTTGCCTGACCAGGTATTCATTGTCCCTCGTGGAATGGATGGGCCTAAACAGGTTGCACTGATGCAGAATGTTGATGCAATAGTTCCTCTAATCGGTATTGACCCTCCTCTGATTGATGTTGCATACATGAAGGAGGAAGTTGAATCGCAATATTCAATACCTGTGATTGCAGCAGGAGTAAGGGCTGTTGAGCTGACTTCCAATAAAATCAAAACAAAGGAGTTTTATACAGAAATCGGCGTTGTTACTCCAAATTATCAGATTTTAAATAATCCTGATGAACTGGTACTGGATTTTCCTGTTGTGCTAAAGCAGGGTGAAGGCCAGGGCGGAAAGGATATTAAGGTTGCAAGGTCAATCGATGATGTCAGACAGTATTTCGAGGAATTCGACCAGGCATTATGTGAGGAATTCATCGAGGGCGCTGAAATTTCAATTGAGGTTTTAGGTTTTAATGGAGAATTTGTGGCATTGCCTCCAATTTATAAAGGTGAAACCACCTTGGAGGGAACCCATCCCCTAAACAAGACCAAAACCGGTCCGTGCATGGTTGAGGGATTGGACAATAATCTGGTTCAGCACACTGCTTATAGGGTGGCTAAAAATCTGGATTCAGATGGAATATTTGAAATGGATTTCATGTACTCCCGAAAAAACCATCAGTTGTATGCAATTGAAGTGAATACAAGGCCTAACGGCACAAGATATCTGACCACCGCCACCTGCGGAGTAAATTCCCTATGCGAACTCATCAACATGGCAATTGGTGAGTTCAGTCTGGCCAATATTTCAGATAAGCTGCAATATAATTATTCAACTGAAATTCCTGTCGGCAATTACAAGGGCCCTTCACCAAAAGAACCTGTAAAATCTTTTGAAGATAACGATTTTGTAGTGCATGGTCCTGAAGGTTACCAGAGGGTTACAGCAAAGGCTGATTCAAAAGAGGAACTTGAAAAACTGGTTGATAAATTAACATAGGTGTGGGTTATAAGTTATAATTATATAGTATTACCAACATATAACTAAATAATTTAAAGTTATATTGTGTGGTAGAATGAATAATATTGAGATGTTAATTCTTTTTTTAATAACTCTTGGTGCTACAATATTTTTCACCTGGTATGTAAAAAGGATATTATTGCAGGCAAAAATTACGGATAATCCTATAGTCAGTGAACATAGATTTAAGGTCGGCACTCCTACAATGGGAGGCATTGCATTTTTATTTACAGTTTCCATGATTATTGCATTGTATTTCCAGAATACCTATATTCTGCTGGTATGTTTCATGATGATGATTGGAGGTATTGTAGGGTTAGTCGATGATCTGATTGGGCTTAAAGTTAAGGAAGTTCAAAAGCTTGTGGTAAACATTTCAGATGAAACTATCACATTGGGAAGGCTTGATGTTGAACCTAATGAGGAAGTGCGTGTCGCAACTCCAAAGGCAAAGGCTGAAGTGGAAGGACTGCTTAAAGCCGGAAAAGTTGAAGTGATTGGGGAAGTTCCTATCAAAACCGAACCTGAGGAACTTGAAAAAATCATTTGTCAAATCGTTTTAGGACTTTTTTTAGGATTAACTGGGGTTGTTACAACTTTAGGAGGATTTTCATTAGGTATATTGGCTATTCCAGTTTGCGTCATAGCTATATTAGGATGCATAAATTCAGTCAATCTTATAGATGGTATGGATGGTCTTGCGGCAGGTATCATTGGAATTGCATCAATTTCATGCTGTATTTATGGTGACCTGTTCGGATTGTCTCATATTCTTCCACCATTTTTAATCCTGGCGGGGGTATGTTTCGGATTTTTAGTGTTTAATAAATATCCCGCTTCAATTTTTATGGGAGATACCGGATCATTTGTATTGGGGGTAGGTTATGCTGCAGCAGTGCTGATTGGAGATATTCCATATTTCGGAGTTCTTGCATTGGGAGTACCGATTATTTCAGTAGTTGTCAGTCTGCTTCACAGGGCACACATTATTAAACTGCCTGTAGAGCCATTGCATCACACATTAAACCATTACGGAATGTCCGAGATAAAAATCGTATTGTCATATTGGGGATGTACAGCCCTATTATGTGCTATAGGTATCATTGCTAAGATGTACTTATTCTAATTTTGGTGATTTGATGGATATTCAGGATTTGGTTAAAGCTTTAGATGGAAAACTGTATGGAAATGACGACTTCTTTTCAATTGATGGTTTCACCGGAAAATTCACATTTTTGCATGAAGCACATACGGGGGACATTGTCATAAGAGAATGGATTGACCCAGTTGGAGTCGAAATGGCATTCAATCAGAATATAGCATGTCTCATAACTCATGATGCAAGGGGTGGGGCTGTTGAAACAGCCGAACGTTTTAACTTTCCATTAATCGTTATAGATAATATGGATTTGGCTAAAAGGTTTGTATCCCAATATTCAAAGACCCAAAAAATTGATGACATCAATGACATAATCAATCAGGTTCAAGGAAAAATTGTAGGAAATAATGAATTTTTTTCAATCGACGGATTTACAGGAAGATACACATTTTTAAATGATGCTCATACTGGTGATATCGTTGTGAGACATTGGATTAATCCTGCAGGTATTGAAATAGCATTCAATAAAAACATTGCCTGTCTAATCACTCAAACCCCAAAGGATGGGGCTATTGAAACCGCTGAAAAACTGAATTTCCCATTAATCATAACAGATAAAATCGAACTGGCAAATGCTCTTGCATTATATGATACCATTAACAAATTCTCACCAAATTCAACAAATGTCATAGTTACCGGAACAAACGGAAAATCCACAACATCTCACATGATCTATCATATTTTAAACAATGCCGGATATCATGTTCTCACAAACACTGACAGCGAATCCGAATTCAATACCTTGATTGACCCAATGGTTTCAAAATTGATTTCAGATGAAGTCGAGGCCAACGGGGAACTGGATTACCTTGTAATTGAAGTATCTGAAGTTCAGGGATGGCTGGATAAATTGATGGAAAATCATGCCGCACTTATGTGTGAGGCCATCAATCCTGAAGTCGGTGTAATAACAAACATCGCAATGGATCATATCGGTCTGGTCAACTCAATCGATGATGTTTTCAATGAAATAAAACCAGTTCCGGAGGCTATAGGTCATGGAATTACAGTTTTAAATTATGATGATGAAATGGTGAGAAAACTGGATGCCGAAAATCCGTTTTACACATCAATGTCCAAGCTTGATGAGGACAATTCCGTCTGCTTTGACGGCAAATCAATACTATATAAAAACAATCCTATCTTGTCAGTTGAGGAATTGCCGTTTACTGGAAATCACTTTATACAGAATATTTTATCAGCAATTGGTGCATGCATCTCACTGGATATAGAAATCGAAAAAATCGTAGAGGGTGTAAAAACCTACAAGGCATTGAACCGCAGATTTGCCAAGTTATGTGATGAACCATTGATTTATGATGATTTTGCACACAATCCCGATGGAATAAAGGCAACAATATCCGAAACCCTTAAACTGTTGCCGGAAAATCAAAAATTGCATGTTGTCTGTGCAATCAGGGGTTCAAGAGGTGTTGAAATAAATAAGCTGAATGTTGATGCGCTTGTTGAATCAGTCAATGATGATATTGAACTTTACCTGTCTTCAAGCAATGATGTGGTAAATGAATTGAATTTTGTTGAAGATGATGAAAGAGAGGTATTTTTCAATACTTTAAATAAAAACAACATTGATTATATTCATTTTGAAAATTTGAAGGATTGCTTAAAGGAAGTCTATAAAAAGGCAGATAAAAAGGACATTATTTTATTAATTGGCGCTCAGGGAATGGACCCTGCCGAGTCACTTTTATCTGACATAATATAAATTTAAATATTATATTAATTTAATATAATAAATGTATAATCTATTCTTTGTTAGGAATATTGATACTAAGAGGAAATAAACATGTTTATAAAGATTAGAAGAGACACATTAATTATTTTATTATTGGCGTTTATTTTGATTCTTTGTGGTCGTTTAATCACTTATGTTGCATTCGCATCATCTGATGACATCAATGATGGAATTCCGATTTCAGGAGTTATTATTAAAGGCAATGATATTGTTCCTGTAGACACCATCAGGTATAATGTCATGCAGGCCGGTTTTAGGGATGGTAGTGTAATCTATGATGATGTTTTAAAGACTTCCAAACGGGAAGTTGCACTGCAGGATGCGATACAAACGGCGCAGGAATTTGCAACACGTTCGACAGTGCCCGGTACATCTGTTCAACCGATTACTGCTGCAGATGTGCAGGTAGATAAAAATACGGGTGTTGTCACAGTAACAGTTATAGAAGACTTTTCTTCTGTTGAATTAGAAAATAAGACAACTGGGGCGAGTGGATGAAGTTTAAAAAGTTCCATATAGGCATCGCTTTTTTAATCATATTTTTAATGACTATAAGTAGTGTCGCCGCTACATGTAACATCATGGTCATAACCGACCCTTCCGGTGATGATCCCAACGGTGCTGCGGCTGGAAGTATGTCCTTTGCAGACAACATGTTCCAGTCCACATTTTTAATGTCAAAAATCAATCATTTTGCAGTGCTCTCAGGGGGTACCGGTAGTTCAGATACCAGGCTGGAATCCATTATTGATGCGGTGGCAAATCTGGAAAATAATGCATCTGCAGCTTCAGCGGCAGCTTCTGCATCTCAATATAAGGGGGCACGTCTGTTAGTTGGAGGCCCAAGTATGGGCGCTGCTATCGGTGGTTCTTTCAATGCTTATGTAATTACTGTGGATGATGCAAGCAATACAATCAAGGTCACTCCTTATACCAGTGGTGTGGCAACCTTGCAGCCAGGTCAGAAAGGAGCTATTATTCACTTGAGAAATACTGCAGGAAACCCGTTATACGGTACTGCTGATTCAGTTAGAAAAGAAACTGCAATGAACATCGGAAAAATGATTAGGGACGGATATCCTGCTACCACAATTCTTTCAGAGGCCATGGGTGAAGTGGCTAAGGATTCAGGAGAAAAATACGGTGGAGGTGGAGTCAACCTGATTTCAGGAATTTCCACTGATGACATGTTCACTCCGATTGAAATGAATCAGACCGGTTACCCTATGGATGAGGAATATTCAAAAGTGTGTGATGACTGCGGATGGGCTATGGGTTATCCTGCAGCGGAAGCCTACGACAGATGCCCTGTCTGCGGTGCGGAAATCAGGATTGTCTATGCATATCAGGCATTGGGTTCCGCATTGACTGTCAGTTCAAATGCGGTCAGCGTTTCAGTTTATGGAAGTGACAAGCCTGGAGTGTCATCAACCACTGCTGAAATTGTTGAAGCGTCTGTTGCCAAATACGGTTATGATGCATCAGCCATTGCAGGTTCCATCAACAGAGGAATCAATAATGGTCTTTTGATGGGAGTTGACCATGTTGAACCTAAGGACATTAATGTTAAACAGGGTTCAAAAGCCGTAGGTGTTTATTATAATGCGCTTCCGGGAGACAGATCCTCTCCGGCATGGGACTTGCCTATTGATGGTAACATATTGAATATTTTAGGAAGTATACAGACTGCAGTCGGTATTATATTAATACTTCTGGTTGTATTCAGGTCAAGACTGTTGAAGTCTTTCCAAAACAGGTGATTGTCGTGGCGTTGATATTGATTAGGGGTGAAAACAATTCTAAATTGCTCAGTGCTATTGCGGATATGGAGCGTCACGGTAATTTGAATCTGACAACAAAGCCTAAAATGGTGGATGCCTCTTTTGCAGATTCATTGGTTGAGGGAATTTTAAACTCAAAGCTTAAAACCAGATCCAAGGTTGCAACCGCATTCTTCGTAAAGGAGGACACTACCTTAAGCATTATGCAAATCAAAAAAATCCATCCTCCGGCACACGTTATTGTCGTTAGCGATGAATATGGTGCATATTCCAAACTGGAATATGTCTTGAACAGTGCTGCGGAATTTTCAGCATATCATTCAAATAAGGCTATTAATGATGGTATGATTGATTATAAAATAAATAAAAAAGAAAGGCATATCAGAAATGATAAATTAAATAGCTATAACAAATAGCTATTTTCTTTTAATTTTCATAATGTTGCCCAATGTTCTTTCTCCGGATGAATTGCTGACAAACTGATTCAAATCAATGTTGTCTACTTTTTCAAGCAGTTTAATGTCCAATGCTTTTTCCAGCTTTTTTGTAAGTTTATTGTCCGGAGTCATTTTGCCGGTTTCAATCCTGTTTATGACTGAAACCCTTTCATTGATTTTTTTACCCAAATCCTCACGGGACCAATTTTTAGCTTCTCTTGCTTTTCTGACTTCTAGACTGAAGTCTTCAATCAGCTCTTCGGTAGGTTCATCATTTCTAGAATAGGCTCTATTTCTAGTGGTTTTTTGTCTTTGAGTTTTGTTTTGCTTTACAAATTTTGGTTTAGGTGGTGTTTTTTGAATTTTACCAAGTTTTGAGCACTCTTTGCAAACAACCATAACTGATCCTTCAATTTTTGCTCTTATTGGATTGTTTTCAGGTACGGGTTTACCGCAAATTTCACATTCCATATTAATCAGTTCCTCTTTATTTTTTTAATTAATTATATATTATTTGTATTATATAATAATTGTTAGTATATTTTCAAATGAATACCTTTAAATACTTAAAGTTACTAATTGTTATTAAAGTAACTTATTGTAAAAATTTATTAACTAACTGGAGATGATTCACATGGATGATTTTAATGATTTGGAAAATTCTTCTAAAGAGCAATTAATCGAAAAAGTCGAATCCCTACAAGATGAAATCGTTACCCTAAGAGAAGAAAAATCCAAAGCTAAAAGTAACCTAATGTGGAAAGTTAGGAAATTGGAAAAGGATAAAGTACTGATTGAAAATGAAAAAATTAGATTGGAAAGGGAAACCAAATCCCTGCGTTCAGAAGTGGACAGATTCAGGTCTCCCCCTTTAGTACTTGCTACTATTACAGAAGTTTTAGATGATCACAGAATGACAGTAAAAAGTAGCACTGGACCTAGCTTTCTTGTTAACTATTCAAAATTCTTAGATGAAAAATTACTGGTTCCCGGTTCAAGGGTGGCCTTAAATCAACAGACTTTCGGTATTGTTGAAGTATTGCCTTCCGAAAAAGATGCAAACGTTTCCGGAATGGAAATCGAAACCAAACCTGACATTACCTATGATAAAATCGGAGGTTTGGAAGAGCAAATTATTGAAGTCAAAGAAACTGTTGAGCTTCCATTGACCGAACCTGAACTGTTTGAAAATGTAGGTATCGAACCTCCAAAAGGAATCCTGTTATACGGACCTCCGGGCACCGGAAAAACCCTGCTTGCAAAAGCGGTGGCAAATGAAACCAATGCCACATTCATCAAAATTGTAGCTTCCGAATTCGTCAAAAAATACATTGGTGAAGGTGCAAGGCTTGTTCGTGAAGTGTTTGAACTTGCAAAAGAAAAGGCCCCTGCAATTATTTTCATAGATGAATTGGATGCAGTTGCTGCCAAAAGGCTTAAAAGCTCCACCAGTGGTGACAGGGAAGTTCAAAGAACCTTGATGCAGCTATTGGCCGAACTTGACGGATTTGAATCAAGGGGAGATATTGGAATTATCGGTGCAACAAACAGGCCGGATATATTGGATCCTGCACTGTTGCGTCCTGGCCGTTTTGACAGGTTCATTGAAGTTCCTCTTCCAAATATTGATGGAAGACGTGAAATCCTTAAAATTCACACCAAAAACATGTCCCTTGATGAAGAGGCAGACATTGACCTGCTTGCGGAGTTGACTGATGAATTGTCAGGTGCAGACTTAAAGGCCGTATGTACTGAAGCCGGTATGTTTGCAATTCGTGATAAACGTGATAAAATTACCGTTGCAGACTTCATGGATGCTATCGATAAGGTTATGAGCAAATCCAAAGAGGATGAATTGTTCAAATCTGAAGCGGGCATGATGTTTGGATAAAATTAATTGAACAATAAGCCGATGATGAACCCTATGAGCTCTGATATGTGATGAATGATGGGCGAGCTGAGGCTTATTTTTTCAATCTTTTTTTGTAAAACTTTATTTAAAAGTAATTTCTAATAGTATAATTATGTTATTTAATAAAAATGATGAAAGAACTAATGAAAGGGTTCTATATAAAACAAAACCTAACATGGTTTTAGGCTGCAGAAAAGCTATTTTTGGAGTTGTTTTATTGGCATTAGTTTTCATGATTTCACCGACTGTGATTCAATTTATTGGAAGGATGCAGGTTTATATGATATCTCAAATTCAACTTCCATTAACCCGATTTGCGGCAATAGGATTTTTTGTAGTTATTCTTGTCATTATTTTATATATCATCTGGCAGCTTATCACATGGTATTCTATGGAATACACTCTGACAGATACAAGAATCATCATAAAATCAGGTGTCTTGTCAACCAAAAAGAGTTACATGCCATACACCACTATTCAGG
>JAUNXD010000149.1 GCA_030539985.1 Methanobrevibacter sp. | reverse complement strand
ATGTAAACTTCACGAGGCATTTGTATTTTCCTATTACTCATAATATCTCCTAAATTAAGTTATACAATATTATATATGTAAAAGGTAATTATAAATAACTTTCTTAAATGTTTTTGAAATACTCCTTAAAAGATTATTAAATAACTTTAATACTAATTAAAAACAGATAATTTAATATTATAAAATATTTAGGTGATATGGTGGAAAATTTTGATGAATGGTTTCATGATATTTTAGAACAAGCAGACATTACTGATTCAAGATATCCTATTAAAGGAATGGCAGTTTGGAGACCATACGGTTTTCAGATAAGAAAACACTCAATGAACATTATTAAAAAATTATTGGACAAAGACCATGATGAAGTACTGTTCCCATTGCTTGTTCCTGAAACCGAACTTGCAAAGGAAGGAATTCATGTTAAGGGATTTGAAGATGAAGTGTACTGGGTAACAAAAGGTGGAAAAAACGATTTAAACGAACATCTTGCCTTAAGACCAACCAGTGAAACTGCAATCTATCCTATGTATTCCCTATGGATCAGGACACACATTGACCTTCCAATTAAGATGTATCAGATTGTAAACACTTTCAGATATGAAACAAAACACACAAGGCCTTTAATCAGAGTAAGAGAAATCACAACATTTAAAGAAGCCCATACAGCCCATGCAACAAAAGAGGAATCAGATGAGCAAATTCAGGACTTCATTGAAATGTATAAGGAATTCTTCGATGATCTGGGAATCCCGTATCTGATATCAAAAAGACCTGAATGGGACAAGTTCCCAGGTTCTGACTACACAATGGCTTTTGACGTTATAATGCCAAACGGTAAAACCCTGCAAATTGGTACAATCCATAATTTAGGACAGACTTTTGCCAAAACATTTGATATAACATTTGAAGACAAAGACGGAGAACACAAATATGTCTATCAGACCTGTGCCGGAGTATCCGACAGAGTAATCGCATCAGTCATTGGAATTCACGGAGATGACAAGGGTCTACGTCTGCCTCCAAAAGTATCACCTAAACAAGTTACCATAATTCCAATCCTGTTTAAGAAAGGCAAAGAGGAAGTGTTGGCCAAATGTGGCGAAATTAAAGAAACATTGGAAAATGCAGGATTGAGAGTAAGCATTGATGACAGAGACATCAGACCAGGCAAGAAATTCAACGATTGGGAGCTTAAGGGAACCCCTATTAAACTCGAACTCGGACCAAGGGATTTGCAAAACAATATCACAATAGCCATGAGAAGGGACGAAGAGGAAAAAATAGAAATCCCATTGGACGAATCATTGGCAAATAACATCATTGAACTGCTGGATGAATCATCCAAAAGCCTATCTGCTCAGGCATTGGCTTTCCAGGAAGAACATGTAAAATTTGCAACTGATTTGGATGAAGTGGCCGAACTTGTTGAATCAGGCAATGTCGTCAAGTTCCTTTGGTGCGGAGACGAGGAAGTAGGTCATGAAATCGAAGAAAAAACAGGCTATGACGTCCTAGGTATTCAGGAAGAGGTATCTGAAGGCAAATGTATAGCCAGCGGCAAGGATGCCAAATACACTGCTTTGATAGCTAAAACCTATTAGTGATGATTATGGATAACATTTATGCAATAATTCCAGTTTCTAAATTTAAAAATGCAAAAACCAGATTATCCCCCTTTCTCACAGAAAAGGAAAGGGAAAAGCTCCTGAAGGTAATGCTTCATGACGTAACCGATGCATTAAAAAAGCATGTTGACAAGATTTTCATCATAAGCAGGGACAAAGACGTTTTAAGCTATGCTGAAAGCCTAAACCTGAATACAATTTTAGAGAATGAGAACTCCAACTTGAACAAAGCATTGACACAGGCAATGAAATACTGCAAGGGAAAGGCGAGGAAAATCTTAATTGTTCCAAGTGATGTTCCATTGATTGGAAAGACAAATATCAAGATGGTAATTGATGCATCAAAAAGCGTGGATTTCATCATTGTCCCATCAAAGGGCGGAGGCACCAACATGATAATCATGAAACCTATGGCAATCAGGACCAGATATGAAGGATTCAGTTATAAGGAGCATGTAAATGCAGCTGAAAAGAAAAAATTAAGTCCTCAGGTTCATGACTCATTTTTCATGGCATTGGATGTCAACACTGCCGAGGATTTGGGCGAAATCATGATTCATGGTGAGAAAACCCACACCAGACAATACCTAAAAGAGCTGAAAGTCAAGTTTGAGCCTTTCCGTGGATCTGAAAGAATTAAAGTTACCCGAGATGATTGAATGATAGTGATGAGCATTGCAGGTGTTGATCCGTCAGCGGGAGCGGGGGTTTTTGCTGATTTAAAAACATTCCAGGCGATAGGGGTTTACGGTACAGGCATCGTAACCTCCCTGACTTCTCAAAATCCATACAGATTCTTTTCTACACAACCGGTCAGTGAAGAATACATATGTGAGCAAATTGATTCTGTAATGGATGCATATGAAGTGGAATTCATTAAAACCGGAATGCTCTATTCCCCCGAAATAATCAGATTAGTGGCCGAAAAAGTTAAGGAATATGATTTGAAAGCAGTTGTTGATCCTGTAATGGTTGCAACTTCCGGAGGAGATTTGACACGTGAGGATTTGGCAAAGGCATTCAATAAATATCTGCTTCCAAAATCTATTTTGACAACACCCAATATATCGGAAGCCGAAAGACTGACAGGCATTGAGATAAATTCAAAAGATGATGCAGTTAAAGCTTCGAATGAAATTAAATGTAACAGCCTGATTACCGGAGGACATTTGGATGGCATTAATACCATCAATATTGCGGGTGAAATTTCCATTGTAAAACAGGAACTGATTGAAACCGATAATCTGCACGGTACAGGATGTAACTTGTCGGCTGCAATTGTTGCCTATTCCGCTTTAGGCAATGACTTGAATTCATCCATTTTAAAGGCCCTTGATTATGTTTATGAGGGGATAAAAAATGGAAACTACGGCACATTAATAGCTAAAATTTAAAAAAAAGTAATTGAAGAGTAGTTAATTATAACTATTCTCCCATATCCAATTTTTCAACAATAGACTCCTGAAGGGCAATAAACTCTTTGGAATCTCTTTTTCTCGGTCTTTCAATATCAACATCAACGATTTTTGCGATTTTTCCAGGATTCCTATCCATAATGACTATTTTATCTGCAAGATAAACCGCTTCATCCACATCGTGAGTTACAAAAACTATTGTATTTTCAAATCTTTTCCAAACTCCAATCAGCTGCTCCTGAAGCTTGTGTCTATTTTGCATATCCAATGCAGAAAATGGCTCATCCATGAGCAAGATTGGTGAATGATTAAGCAGAGATCTAATAATTGCAACCCTTTGCTTCATACCACCTGAAAGTTCATGCGGATAGCTATCCTTAAAGTCAATTAAACCAACACTTGTCAAGTATCTCTCAGCGGCCGCAATATTTTCCTCTTTGGAACCTTGCTTTGTCATCTCCAAACCAAAGGTAACGTTCTGCAATACTGTCAGCCATGGGAATAATGAATACTGCTGGAAAATTACCGCCCTGTCACCTGAAGGTTTTTTAACGACCTCCCCATTGGCAATGATTTCCCCGGAAGTTGGCTGGTCCAAACCTGCAATCAGTCTTAAAAGAGTAGTTTTTCCACACCCTGAAGGGCCTAAAAGACAAACCAATTCCCCGTCATCAATAGTTAGATTAATGTCTTCCAGAACAGACAATTTATCTGTTTTTTTACTCTTAAAGGATTTATTAATATTTTTAATTTCAATTGCCATATTAACACCTACCAGAATATCCTTTCCTGAGCTTTGGTAAATACATAATCAAAAATAATACCAATTAACCCAATATCTAACATACCAACAACTGTTGTACCAGGATCAAATAAACTAGTTGCTGTCAAAATCATATAACCTAAACCGCTACTTGAACCTACCATTTCTGCAGAAATTGTACACATCAATGCAATACCGATTCCCACCTTTATTCCTGAGACAATATATGGAACCGCTGAAGGAAGAATTACTCTTCTTAAAACGTTCCAATCAGTTGCTCCTAAAGTTTGAGCAGATTCAATGAGGACCTTGTCAGTTCTTTTAACTCCATCAATTGTATAAACTAGAATCGGGAAGACACAGCCCATGAATATAATGAATACTGCAGGAAACATGCCTATACCGAACCATAATATTGAAAATGGAATCCATGCAACTGGAGGAATTGGCCTTAACACACTGATGACCAATGTAGCAATATCCTCAAGGGTTTTATACCATCCAAGAAGAATGCCTAAAGGAACAGCCACAACAGAAGCCAAAATCAGACCTCCAAACACTTTGTATAATGTGTCCAAAGTGTTTGCAAGAAGCTTTCCATTCAATATTAACTCCCAGGCAGAT
>JAUNXD010000148.1 GCA_030539985.1 Methanobrevibacter sp. | reverse complement strand
GGTGGGTTCTTAGGAGAGGCAAGGAGAGTAATCTCCTTGTTTTATCCGACAAGTCATGTTTTGATACATTATCTCATGATTTTATATTAAAACAACTTAAAGGTTTTCCATATATTAATTTAGTTAAAAGATTTCTTGAAGCCGGCTATGTCGATAACGGCGTATATAATGAAACTGAAGAAGGAACTCCCCAAGGAGGACTTTTATCCCCATTATTAGCCAACATCGCCTTGCATGGGATGGAACAGACATTAAACATATCTTATAAAAAAGCAACCAAAACCAAGAAGAACGGCGAAGAAAAGGAATATTTCAGAACTAATGGCAACTATCGTGTCGTTAGATACGCCGACGACTTTGTAATCTTTGCAAAATCGAAAAAGAATATATTGAAAGTCTATGAGCTCTTAGAACCTTATCTAAATGAAAGAGGTCTGACTTTAGCCAAAGATAAGACTCGAATAACTCATTTAAATGATGGTTTCAATTTTCTTGGATTCAACTGTAGAAGATATAAAGATAATGTTTCACGTATTATACCTTCCAAAGAAAGCATCAAGAAATTTAAAGATAAATTAAGAGAAATATTCAAAAGTTCACATGGAAATAACATAGATGCTCTAATTGCTAGGTTAATTCCAGTTATTCGAGGTACTGCCAATTATTGGCGATACTCCGCATCATATAAAACATTTTCTGACATGGATTATTACCTTGGAAATAAAATCTACCGATTTCTAAGGAGACTACATCCAAACAAAGGATGGAAATGGATTAAAAATAGATATTTCACTTATCATAAAGATGACTACGGCCATACTAGTAAATGGATTCTAACAGACCCTAAATCTGGAAGATTCTTAATAAAAATGTCTTGGTTCAAACATCGCGATTATATCATGATTAAACATGATTTTAGCCCATATGATAGAACCAAAATAGAATATTTTGAGAATCGAAAAGAAAATTACTATTTTTAAACTAGATGAAAGTTTGCTTGAGCCGTATGAGGCGTAAGCCTCACGTACGGTTCTCAGGAGAGTTTGAGGAAGCAATTCCTCACTCTTATCCGACCAAACTATGATTGAAGACTAGCAACATTATCCAAAAATGAAAACTCCCTAAAGACAATAATATACAATATTTCGAATACCACTGGAAACATAACATATAGCACAACGCATCAGGTTTTCGTATATTTTGTATCCTACAATGCATTGGAAAAAATGAAATCTACAATACATAATGCGATGTGTGTTTTCCCCATTATAATGCAAATTCCATTACATTATACTTCAAGAATTCTCAAATAATTTGTTGTTTTTGACTCACCTAATGGAAATCCTCCAGTGATTATTATCAAATCCCCTTCATTAAGATTGAATTCTTTTCTGGCGATTTTTCTTGCGCTTTCAACCATTTCATCAGTACGTTCATATATTTTGGTTATGACCGGCTTGACACCGAAGTTCAAAACTATCTTTTCTGCAATATGGTCTGACGGGCAGCAGGCCAGTATAATGGAATTAGGCCTTAAGTTACTGATTTTGCTTGCAGTAAATCCTGTCATGGTGGGGGTTACTATCGCCTTGATGTCAGAATATTCCACTGCTTCAACAACCAGTTTTGCAATTGTGTCGCTAATGGCGATTGTTCCCTTGTATGAGACATGCTCTGTATAGTCAATGGTGGATTCCACATGTTTGCATATCCTACCCATTATTTCAACTGCAGATACTGGATATTTTCCGATTGTTGTTTCACCGGAAAGCATTACGCAGTCAGTGCCGTCCAATACTGCATTGGCAACATCTGAAACCTCAGCTCTTGAAGGTCTTGGATTTTCATACATGGATGCAAGCATCTCTGTTGCAACTATTGCAAACTTACCCTTTTCACGGCATTTTGTGATGATTTCCTTTTGAAGCATTGGCAGCTCTTCCAAAGGAACTTCCACACCAAGATCTCCCCTGGCAACCATTATTCCATCGGATTCATCAATTATCTCATCAATATTTTCAATCCCCATGCGGCTTTCGATTTTTGAGATGATGCATGCATCTCCCCCAGCGTCATCTATGATTTTTCGAGCTGCAATCACATCATCCTTAGTGTTTACAAATGACAATGCCAAATAATCGCAGGAATGGCTGGCTGCAAAGGCAATATCCTTTTTATCAACATCATTTATGAAATCCAGGTTTAGCTGAACCCCCGGAACGTTGATGGTTTTGTGGTCTTGAATCTTGCCGTTTGCCAAAGCCTCAAGCTCAACATAATCCTCTTTTTTATCAATGACCTCCAATTCAAACAATGCATTGTCCACAAGTACCCTGTCGCCTACATTGATATGGTCTATTGCATCACTGTGATTTACACCAAATTCGGTTTCATCTCCATGTATGCATGTCTTGCTCATTTTAATTGTATCTCCTTTTTTAAGGGATACGCAACCATCCTTAAATTCCAAGGTTCTGAATTCCGGCCCCTTGGTATCATACATTATGCCAACAGGAACATTGCATATCCCGCGCACTTGCCTTATAACATCTATTGTTTTCAATATGTCATCATGTGTGGCATGACTAAGGTTGATTCGTGCACAGTCCATTCCCTTGTTGACCATTTCACTCATTACCTCAACAGAATTGGAAGCCGGCCCGATGCTGCATATTATTTTTGTTTTTTTCATTTTAAAAACTCCGATAAGTCAGTATCCTTAATTATCTTTTTTCTTAAAATCTTGTCAATACCTGTTCCGTATTGGGCCGCCTTTTTAGGCCTGTAGGCTATTTCATAGTCAAGACCTTCCTCAAAAGCGAGTTTCCTTAAAAAGCTTTTTCTCATGTCATCATGCATGGAAACGATTTTCTTATTGTCCGGAATGTTCAATACAAGTTCCACCAGTGCCTTATCTAAAAACGGCAGTCTTAACTCTACCGAGTTCAGCATTGAGCATGCATCATCCCTTTCAAGATTAACGTGATACATGTTTGAAATATCTTCCCGGAGTTCATAATTTAAGTTATCCTCAACAAAACTTTTGAGATATCTTTTATAGCCTCCAAACAGCTCATCTGCACCCTGACCGGAAATTGCCACATGAATGTCGTCACGTGCCACCATTTGTGTTGCAAAATATGTTGTAAGGCCCACACCGACCTTCATCAGATTATCGTCACCTATTACCCTTACAACTGAAGGTAGGGCTTCACGAATCATGTCCTCTGTCACTTCACAGATTTCCAAAGGCAAATTTAGTGATTTTGATGCTTTTATTGAGGCTTCAAGGTCTTTTGAGCCTTCAACACCGACAGCATAAAGTGTGACTTTAAGGGCAATGTTGTCCGATATTTCCTTTAAAAGCAAAGCCAGATACGAACTGTCAACACCCCCCGAAAATATTACACCGACACTATCTAATCCGTCGATTCTTTTGGAGACACTTAATCTTAATAACTTGTCTATTTTATTTACTTCACCTTCAAAGACTTTTTCATATATTGCCTGTGTTGGAGATATATCTTCACCATTATAAAGTATGTGTTCAGGTTTTAGTGTGCTGATGTCAGTCAGTCCGACTTCTATTAATGAATCACGGGCTGATGCAAATCCTAACAGTTCATCATTTTCTGAGTAGAAAAGAGGCTTTACGCCTAGCGGATCTCTTGCGATTGCTAAATTTTCACCATCCCAAACGGCATATGCATAATCACCGTCAATCAATCTGTTTGCCATCTCAACTGCTTTAAGTAGGTTACCCTTGTTGTAAAAGTCAATGAGATAAAGTAGAGCTTCACTATCGGAGATGATTTCAGCTTCAACCCCTACCTTTTTAACAAGGTTCCTGATTGTTTTAAAGTTATACAGCTCACCGTTAAAAATCAAAACCAGATTATCATTGGCTACCGGTTGAGGTAAGGATTGCCTTTCATTTAAATCATAAATTGAAAGCAGGTTATGACCAAAACCTATTTCATAATCTCTGTCATCTTCAAATTCATCCAGACTGATGTTTAGTTTAATATCATCTAAAAAAACACCTGATGCATCCGGACCTCTATTTTTAGAAACTTTTAACATTTCAATAATATCATTACCTTTAAAATTACCTTTCAAACCAACAATTGAACACATCTAAACTACTCTCACTAACTTGAACTGAAAATTAAATGGAACAACATATTTTCCCTTGAATGTTCCATATCATGAATTAATATTGGATTTCAAAATACTTAAAATTAAGTTAATGCTACCTGTTCATTGTCTCAAACAGCAGGTTCCACTGAGGGTTGGCATGAATAATATCAAACCGTGACCACATGTAATTCAGCACATACTCCCCCTCATCGGTTATTTTGAAATATTTGACCTTTTTGTTATTTTTGATTTCGCATTCACTGCTGATTAAGTCCATTTCCTCCATTTTGTTCAAAATGGGATAGATATTGGTGGGACTTGATTTTTTCAATGATTTTTCATCAATCAGCGTTGTAAAAAATGCATCCAAT
>JAUNXD010000147.1 GCA_030539985.1 Methanobrevibacter sp. | reverse complement strand
TATGTCTGCACCTATAGCTGTAATTTTCAAATTAACACCTTGTATAATTGATTAATTAAATAAAATAAAATTTTTAAATTTTATTGATATATAATATGTTTTTTAATTTATATAAACATTAAGAAACTTTAATTAATGACAAAAATTAAATAATTAAATAATGTATTCACAAACAAAAATTGCAATTCCAATTTTTCAGGAAAAATACGAGGATGTTATTGAAGTTGCAAATGATTGTATCAAAAAGGGTGCCGACGTATTGGAATTCAGAATAGATGCACTTGAGAATCCAGATATCAAAAGGATCAAGGATACAATCAAAGAAATTGACTTTCCCATGATAGCTACCAACAGAATCCGCACTGAAGGAGGTTCATTTAAAGGTAGTGAAGAAGAAAGATTCAACATTTTATATGAATGCTGCGGTCTGGTCGATTATGTGGACATTGAGCTTCAATGCAATGACGAATACATTAATCAGATTCATGACACTGGAGTCAAGACCATCGTTTCATATCATGACTTTGAAAAAACTCCCGATTTAAACGAGATAATGTATATAGTCGAAAAGGAACAGGAATTGGGAGACATTGCAAAAGTCGCATTTATGCCGCAGGATCTGGAGGATACCCTGACAATACTGGCGGTCCTTTCACATTGTGAGGATACAATCGCCATCTCAATGGGAGATTTGGGAAGCTATACTCGGGTCATGGCATCCAAATTCGACTCACCGATTACCTTTGCTGCGGGAACTGATGTGACCGCTCCGGGCCAAATTGATATTGAAACCATGAAAGCTCTCCTGAATATGGACTTAAACATTATGGATGAGTGATTTTAATGGCCAAAAAGATTATTTTAGCTTTGGTTATACTTATTTTAATCATATTTTTTGGAATCCTGTTTTTAGGAAACGATTCGGTTGATATCTATATTGACGGTGAAAACATCACTGTCGAGACCACAACCTTCGCCGACATTGACAAAAAGGGTCTGAACCAGGAAATCTGCGATTACACCTTTGAGATAATGAACGACACAACAACCGATATGGCAGGTTACAGAAATGGTGTTGAAGACATTTGCGGATATTATGGTCTGGAAGATGTTGAAATCAACATTGATACTGTCATCGGTCCAGATTACATTCCGGTCATCGTTACTGTCGACGGAACCTCCATGCTTCCAACACTGCAGGACGGTCAAACAGTACTTTTAAACAAGACCCATGACATACAAGTCGGAGATATCGTTGTGGCCGATTCTGATGAATATGGAGGAATAATTAAAAGGGTGGACCAAATAGACGGCGACAATGTCCATCTAATCAGCGACAACAAGAATGTTTCCTATGAATATATCCACGGAACCCTATATGAAATCAAAGGCATTACAACATGGGTGGATATTTCTGATATCGGCGGCGTGGTAATAGATTATTAGTAATTCACAAAGATTTTGCAATATTGACCGAAAAACATCAAATGACTTTAATTTTTACAAACAATTAAATAATAGCTTTTAAAAAACATAATAATAGTATAAATTAAAAAAGTGTTATTATGAGAGGTTCGCTAAAAGCAAATTTAATTGTTTTTCTAATTATTGCAGTTGTTGCATTTTGCATCAGTTCAGCATTTGCAACATTGACAATACATGAAGATAATGACTCATACAAACTAATACCCCTTGATAATGATTCATTTGAACCGGGAGAAATCAAATATGTTCCAACAGTTAAACCGAAAAATAATACGAACACTACTAATAACACAAAAACAATTATTACTGACGATATTGAGGATACAATAGATAATTGGACTGATTCTGACGAAGAATGGGAAAATGAATACGAGGACTGATAAAATGAATAAAAAAAAGAAATTTATCAGAGATAGTGTATATGGAGACATTAGCTTAAACGGTTTTGAAGTGGAAATAATGGATATGCCCCAATTTCAACGTTTAAGAAGAATAAAGCAACTCGGATTAATAAGTTTGATTTATCCGGGAGCGACACACACTAGATTTGAGCATTGTGTCGGAACAATGAATTTGGGATCCAAACTTGCCGAAGAACTGGAACTTACGGATGATGAAATAGAACTGATTAGAGCATCCGCACTACTGCATGACATCGGCCACGGTCCATTCTCACACGTATCAGAAGGAGTGCTGTCAGTTCCTCATGAAGAATTATCAAAATATGTGATTACAAAAACCTCAATGCGGGACTTGCTTGAAGAGAAATTCGATGTCAATAAAATCGTGGACATCATTAACGGAAAAGGTCATTTGGGACCTATCGTTTCCGGAGAACTTGATGTCGACAGAATGGATTATCTTTTAAGGGATTCACACAATACAGGGGTTTCCTATGGAATCATCGATTATGAAAGAATTATTTCAAACTTGAGCCTGGATGACGGATTGATACTTGACATTAAGGGCGTTCAGGCAGCAGAGGGAGCATTGGTGTCCAGATATTTTATGTACCCAAGCGTCTATCAGCACCATACAACAAGAATCGTCAACACAATGTTTAGAAGGGCATTGAAAAAAACAATTGATGAAGGCATAATTGATGAACGCAAAATGTATAAATATGACGATTCAGACATCATTGCTAAATTCAGACAATGCGAAAATGAATATGCAAATGACATAATGCACAGATTGGACAACAGGATTGTTCCAAAAAGAGTTAAAACAATCCGTTTGGATAACTTTAAATTCCCTGAAAAAATGTATAAGATTCCGGCTGAAGAACTTAGAAAAGCGGAGGAGGAAATAGCTGAAGATTACGAAATCGATAAGGATTACGTATTCATAAACATTGCAGAATATCCTCGCTTTGATGAAATGAAAACCCAAGTGAGCGTTGATGGAAAACTGTTCCCTTTAACTGAAATATCAAACATCATCGGAGCGTTAAGTAAAGCAAGATTCAACATACCAGACATAAGCGTTTATGTTCCCGAAGAGGAAAAATCCAAATTCAATAAATTAAAATTGGAAAATTACATTGAATTGCCTGAAATTGACCGTGAAAAATTCCACGGAATACATTATGACCAGATCAAACTGTTTTAGGAGAATAAAATGATTGTCGTAGGAATAACAGGAGCCAGCGGAGCAATATACGGAATAAGATTAATTGAAGTTCTTAAAGATTTGAATATTGAAACCGGTTTGGTCATAAGTGATGCCGCCAGGATTGTCATTGAATCTGAAACCGACTATTCAGTTGAGCAAGTGATTGGTCTGGCAGACAATTACTACAATTTCAATGATTTGACCGCTTCTATAAACAGCGGATCATTTAAGGCAGATGCATTGGCGATTGTCCCATGTTCCATGAAGACATTGTCATCAATTGCCAACGGCTATGGGGCAAATACCATAACAAGAGTTGCCGATGTGAGTTTAAAGGAAAGAAGACCTACAGTCATTGTTCCTCGTGAAACTCCACTCAGAAGCATTCATCTGCAAAACATGCTAACATTATCACAAGAAGGATCCATAATCCTACCTGCAATGCCGGGTTTTTATTCAGCACACGATACTGTTGATGACCAAATCAATTTTATTGTAGGTAAAATATTGGATTGCCTGAAAATTGAAAACAATATATTTAAAAGGTGGGAGTAAATGTTAGAAGACAAGGATTTTATTAAATCCTGTGATGTTCCAGGACCAACAAAGGAAGCTATACGAGCAATACTATTATATAAATCAGAAGTGACCTCCACAGACAAGGTTATTGACTGTGGATGCGGAACCGGTGGTTTGACTTGCGAATTTAGCCAAAGAGCAAAAGAAGTGATTTCAATTGATACCAACCCCGAAGCGATTGAAGTGACTTCACAAAACCTCAAAAAATTTGGACTTGGAGATAACGTCACATTAATTAATGATGATGGAGCAAATGCCTTAAAAAATATTGACGACATTGACATTGCCATTGTTGGAGGTAGCGGCAGACAGTTAGAAAATATTTTAGACATTGTCCATGAAAAATTAAATTCAAAAGGTAGAATTCTCATTACGGCTATTCTGGTTGACACTAAAGTTGAAGCAGTTAATAAACTTAAAGATTTGGGATATAATCCGAAATTGATGGAAGTTAATGTTTCAAATGGAAGAATACTTGACAGAGGTATTTTAATGATTAGTGAAAACCCGATAGCCATCATTACCGCTGAAAAAAGATAGATTTTGGAGATTATAAAATGAGTGAACGTATAAGTTGGAAAGTTAAATTTTCCATTTTAATGGTCGTTTTAATAATAATCATTTATGGATCAAATTACCTTGTATTAGGTGATGCAGAGCATATCATATCCTATATCTGGACCCATTTGGGTTTTATTCCAGTGGATATATTGCTTGTAGCATTTTTACTTGATGAAATTATAGAAAAAAAAGAAAAGGAATCCATGCTTGAAAAGCTGGATATGCTCATGAGCACATTCTTTTCTGAAGTTGGAAACGACTTGATAAGCCAATTGAGCGCTGCAAACAAA
>JAUNXD010000146.1 GCA_030539985.1 Methanobrevibacter sp. | reverse complement strand
ATTGTCATTGAATTTAGCAGGGAACAAGATAAGTTATAAAATTTTTTTTAAAATTCTATCCAATGTACATTTTAATACAACAAGGTTTTAAATAGTACATCGTATAAATTATTATTAGTGATAGAAATGTTTTCCCCAAGTTTAGAAGAAGTAATAAAAATAGGCAATAACAAGGAGTATAAAAGGATTCCGGTATCATATGAATTATTTTCAGATATTGCTACTCCAATTGAAGTGTTGAGGATTTTAAAGGGCATCAGCAATCATTGCTACATGCTGGAAAGTGTTGAGGATTCAAAAAAATGGGGAAGATATACATTTTTAGGTTTTAATCCGCTTTTAGAGGTAACTTGTCAAAATGGGATTGTAAAAATCAGGGGAGATGAAAATTTCAACGAATTGAATGATGATGAAGTCACATTTGAAACGGATAAACCTGATGAAATTATTAAAGACCTGGTTTTGAAAAACAGATCCCCAAAATTTAAGGATTTGCCTCCATTTACTGGAGGATTTGTAGGTTATTTTGCCTATGATTATATCAAATATCAGGAACCTTCCCTGAATTTGGATGCTAAAAACGAAGATCAATTTAAAGACATTGATTTGATGTTATTTGACAAAGTAATCGCATTTGACAATTTCAAACAGAAAATAATCATCATTGTCAACATTAAAACCGATGATTTAAAAAATAACTATAAAAAGGCATGCAGTCAGTTAAAAGAAATTGCTGATTTAATAAAAAATGGTGAAAAAACATACATCAAACCATTGGAATTAAAATCAGAGTTCAAACCGACATTTTCACGTGAAAAATTTTGCTCAATGGTTGAAAAGGCTAAAGACCATATTCGTGAGGGAGATATTTTCCAGGTTGTGCTTTCAAACAGAATCGAGGCGGATATTTCAGGAAGTCTGTTTGATACTTATAGGGTTTTGAGAACTACAAACCCCTCTCCGTACATGTTTTACTTTTCAAGCAATGACATTGAAATTGCAGGTGCCTCTCCTGAAACGCTTGTGAAACTGACTGACAGAAAGCTTTACACTTTTCCGCTTGCCGGAACAAGGCCTCGCGGAAAAACCGATACGGAGGACCATGAACTGGAGCATGAATTGCTTTCGGATGAAAAGGAACTTGCAGAACACAATATGCTGGTTGATTTGGGAAGAAATGATATAGGAAGGATTTCAGAAATAGGATCAGTTAAAGTTGACAAATACCTGTCAATAGAGAGGTTTTCTCATGTAATGCATATTGGCTCTACAGTGTCAGGAACATTGAGAAGTGATTTGGATTCCATTGAAGCAATCAATTCGATATTGCCTGCAGGAACATTATCCGGAGCTCCAAAAATAAGGGCTTGTGAAATAATAAACGACCTTGAAGACAATAAAAGAGGAATTTATGGTGGAGCCATAGGATATGTTGATTTAAGCGGAAACATTGATACATGCATTTCAATCAGAATTGCATTTGCCAGAAATAACAAGGTATTCATCCGTTCCGGTGCGGGAATTGTAGCTGACAGCGTCCCGGAAACTGAATTTGAGGAATGTTTAAATAAGGCCGCTGCTGTAATCGATGCTTTAAAAATTGCCAATGGGGGATTGGAATGATACTTTTGATTGATAACTATGACAGCTTTTCATATAATTTATACCAACTGATTGGAGAAGTAAATTCAAACATTAAAGTTTTTCGAAATGATAAAATAACAATTGAGGAAGTTAAAGATTTAAATCCTGAAGCGATTATCTTATCTCCAGGTCCTGGAAAACCCGAAAATGCAGGAATCTGCATTAATCTTGTTAAGGAATTTCATGATTCAATTCCAATTTTAGGGGTTTGTTTAGGCCATCAGGCAATCTGTGCCGCATTTGGAGGAAAGATTTCCCATGCCAAAAGATTGATGCATGGCAAATCCTCAAAAATATCATTGGATTATGATTATGTCTTTAAGGGATTGCCTTCAGAGATTACCGTTGGCAGGTACCATTCGCTAAGCCTTATTGAAGATACTCTTCCCGAGTGTCTTGAAATTATTTCAAAGGCAAAAGATGATAAAGAAATCATGGCAGTGAAACATAAGAATTACAATGTATATGGTCTGCAGTTCCATCCGGAGTCCATTCTAACTCCAGATGGCATAATAATTATAGAAAATTTCATAGAAAAAGTTGAAAGAGGAATATTATGATTAAGGAAGCTATCCTAAAAGTATATAAACATGAAGATTTAACTTATGATGAAGCCTACCAGACAATGGATGAAATCATGAGCGGTGACGCCAGTGAAGTTCAAATGAGTGCCTATTTGACTGCCATGGCAATGAAAGGAGAAACCATTGATGAGATTACAGCTTCGGCTGAAGCAATGAGGTCACATTGTCTGAGATTGCTGAATGACGAAAAGGTTTTGGAAATTGTCGGTACCGGTGGAGACGGTTCAAACACCTTCAATATTTCAACAACCTCTTCTATTGTCATTTCAGCTGCAGGAATTCCTGTTGCAAAACATGGAAACCGATCTGCATCAAGCAAATGTGGTGCTGCTGATGTACTGGAGGCATTGGGTGTCAATATCAATATCAGTCCAAGTAAAAGCTTAAGGAGCCTTAAGGAAAATAACATCTGCTTTTTGTTTGCCCAAAATTATCATCTGTCAATGAAATATGTGGCGCCTGTAAGAAAAGAACTTTCAATCAGAACAATTTTCAATATCTTAGGGCCTCTGACAAATCCGGCGGGGGCTTCAATGCAGGTTTTGGGAGTCTATGAAAAGGAACTTGTGGAACCTTTGATGGAGGTATTGAAAAATCTTGGTGTTGAGTCGGCGGTATCAGTTTATGGAATGGACGGTATGGATGAGATTTCAGTCAGTGATAAAACATTTGTATGTGAACTTAAAGATGGTAAAACAATGTCTTATGAAATTTCCCCCGAATACTTTGGAATGGAAGTATGTTCCAAAGAGGATCTTGTTGGCGGGGATGCCAAAGAAAATGCAGAAATCACCCTGTCTATTCTAAAGGGTGAAAAAGGACCTAAAAGAAATGCGGTTCTCCTGAATTCTGCTGCCGGATTATATGTTGCAGGCAAGGTCGAATCCCTAAGGGAAGGTGTTGAACTTGCAGCCGAAATAATCGATTCCGGAAAGGCATTGAAACAACTTGAAAAATTTATCGAATTTACAAACAGCTGATTATTATGTTGGATGAAATCGTTGAAAAAACAAAACAGAGAGTTGAAATGGCCAAAGAAATATTGTCATTGGAAGATATCAAAAAGCAGGTTTCGCTAATGGAAATCACACATGATTTTCCATTTAAAGATGCACTTGGGGGCGATGAAATTTCCATCATTGCGGAAGTTAAAAAGGCTTCACCTTCAAAGGGGTTGATTAGTGAGGATTTTGACTATTTAAGCATTGCTAAGGAATATGAATCTGCAGGCGCTTCTGCAATATCGGTCTTGACTGAACCTTACTTTTTCCAGGGCTCAGACGAATATCTTGAGGAAATTGCAAAAGAGGTCTCAATTCCTATTTTAAGAAAGGATTTTGTCGTTGACGAGTACATGATTTGGGAAGCCAAGATGCTGGGTGCTTCAGCCATTCTTTTGATAGTTTCCATTCTCGATATTGTCCAGCTGAAAAAATATTTGGACCTCGCTCACGAACTTGGACTTTCGGCAATAGTAGAAACCCATGATGGTGATGAAATAATGAGGGCAATGACCGTTGGCGCTGAAATCATAGGTGTAAACAACAGAAACCTTCAGGATTTCACTGTAGATATCGAAAACAGTATAAGTCTACGTAGATGTGTTAGTGGAGATGTCATATTTATTTCAGAAAGTGGCATTAAAACAAAGGAAGATGTTCGCAGATTGAAAGAAAATGATGTTGATGCAGTTTTAATAGGCGAAACTTTAATGAAAAGCAATGATAAAAAGGCCATGATTGCGGAGTTGAAAAATGGTTAAAATCAAAATCTGTGGAATCAAAAGACTGGAAGATATTAGTCTTGTAAATAAGTACAAACCTGATTATATTGGTTTCGTATTTGCAGATTCAAAAAGAAAGGTTTCACATGATTTGGCATATGAATTAAAACAGAATCTGAATTCCGATATAATTTCAGTTGGAGTTTTTGTGGATTCTCCTATTGAAGAAATTGTGAAACTGTTTGATGATGGAGTAATTGAAATCGCCCAGCTTCATGGGGATGAGGATGAAAAATATATAAAATCCCTAAAGGATAATACCAATGATAAACTAAAAATAATAAAATCTGTTGAAATGTCCGATAAAACCGATTTGTTAAAATATGATGATTTGCCTGCCGATTATTTGTTGCTGGACAGTGGAAAAGGCAGTGGAAAAACATTCGACTGGGGTTTGATTAGAAATGATTTGAAAAAAGAGTTTTTCCTGGCCGGAGGATTGAACAGTGAAAATGTCAAAGAGTTAATCATGAAATTCAATCCCTATGCAATAGATTTAAGTTCAAGTCTTGAGGTTGATGGATAT
>JAUNXD010000145.1 GCA_030539985.1 Methanobrevibacter sp. | reverse complement strand
CTTTTCAGCTCAAAAAATACAACAATCTTAAAGTCACTTATCTTAAACAATAATGTTGTAATTGACAATAAGGGATTTGCATTGGTTAGGAATTCAGTATTGCTCAACAACACCAAATTCATTGATAATAATGTGGTCAACATTGATTTGGATTATAATTGGTGGGGAAACACTTTAGATAACATTTCCAAACCTGCAGAATTAAACATTAACAATTGGTTGATTTTAAATTTAACAAGTAATGTTGATGCATTGGAACGGGGACAATCTGCTAAATTACAGTTTAATGTTTTCCTAATTGAAGGCAATCAGATTACTAAGTATAATGATTTGAAAAGGTTCAATCTTGATGTATCTTGTGAAAATTCAACAGCAAGTAAAAATATCATAGGATATGATTCTTCAGTCATTTACACTCAAAGTGAGGTTTCAGACAGTGTTTTAACTGTAAGCTTTAATGATGTTGTCATAACAAAGTCATTTAAGTTTTTAAAGTCTAATCCGAATATTGGAATTAAGTTTTCAAATATAATGTACAATGATGATTTGATTATCACTGTCACTGCTCCTGGAGACATCACTGGAGATATTTCAGTTAGTGTTGGTGGTGAAACCACTGTCAAACCTCTTTCAAACGGGGTGAAATTCACATTCAAGTATCTGACAGCAAGCAAATATGATATCACTGTAAAATATAATGGTAATGGCAAGTATTTGGCTCAAACAATTAACTCTGAGGTTACTGTAAGCAAGTATGCTTCACAGACTTCTGTTAGCGTTGGTGCTGTTAATGTTGGTGAGGACATTGTAATCACTGTCACAACCAGTCGTGGTACTGCAGGCACCGTAAACTTTTCAATAAATGATATGGTCAATGAAGTTTTGAGTCTGACTAATTGTGAAGCAACATATACTTTTAAAAATGTGGGTCGTGGAGATTATCTTATTAAGGCTCATTATAATGGTAATGAGAGGTTTTTGGAAAGTGAATCATCATATTTCCTTGAAGTGGACAATCAGGATCCTGTCATCAGCGTTCACATCAATGACACTAACTATGGTGAAACAGGTATTGTTGAAATCGATTTGAATAATGAAACAGCTTCCGGTGAAGTAACAGTCAGTGTAGATGGGATCACAAATTCATCTAAACTTGTAAACGGTAAGGCTAACGTTTATCTTAGTGGGGTTGATGCTGGAGTAAACAAGAATGTCTCAGTCTTTTATTCAGGTGATGACACTTACTTTAACAAGACTGTAAATGCATGCATGACAATATTCAAGAACAATTTCACTTTTGAAATTTCCTCCGAGGACATTTACATAGGTCATGATGCAGTTATCACCATTATCGTTCCTTCAAGAACTGGTGGTAATTTCACAATCAATGATGTTGTATTGTCCATTCCACTGTCCGGTGAAGTCACATATGTAATTCCCGATTTGGGTGTAGGTAATTACACATTCACTGCTGAGTATAATGGCAATAACTATTTCACTGTTAGAAACTCAACTTCATTCACTGTTTTCGAGTATCCTTATGCTCAATGGAGCAATGACGGTGCAGACACTGAAAACACACAAAAAACAGATTATGCTGCAGGTTCCAATGGTGCCGTGTCCTGGGAAAATCAAGTCAACAGTACAGTGATAACAAATATTGTAATTGATAGTGAGGGTAACTTATACATTGCCACAACCACTGGAATTTATTCATATGGTGCTGATGGTGGTTTGAGATGGATTTATGAGTCTGATGGTCGTATCGGTAACTTTTCAGGTCTTTCACTTGGTCGTGATGTAATCATATCTCCGAGGGCAGGTGATACAATATATCTGATTAGAAACACATTGAATCTGGTTAACCAGACAACCGGTGAGAAATATGGTGATTCCAATATTTATCAGGCTTCTAGTATTTTTGCTCCGGTAATCGATTCCAATGCGAACATTTACACCGTTAGTGAGTATCAGTTTGAAGCGCAAGGATACAATCTGGTCATCACTCCATTTAAAATATGGGAAGGTGGAGGAAGTCCTATTCAAATCAGTATGGGAACTGTCAAGCCGATTGCAGCTCCAAGTTTCAATAGTGATGTTATTGCAGTATTGTGTGAAGGAACTCTCATGATTATTGATGCAGATACATTAAAGGTTACCTCAATGAAGGCCGGTAACTTTAAAAATGTCAGGCCGGTAATTGGTGATGGTAATGTCATTTACACTATTGTTGGTGATTTTGTTTATGCATTTTCAACTAGTGGTTCATCATTGTGGAACAATAAGATTCCTGGCGGTTCTGGAGACCATTTGCTGTTGGATAATGATTTGGGATTGTATGTTACTAACGCTGAAGGCAAACTGTACATGTTTGATTTGTTCACTCATGAAGCAAGCCTAATCAGTGATTTAAGCATTACTTCAGGTATTCTAATCGATGCTGATCATAACCTATACTTTGGCTGTGACAATATGTTTTATGCAATTGATTCAACCGGTAAAGTTTTATGGAAAACTGATTTGGGATCTAAAGTCACTGGCAATCCTATCATGAACAAAAACGGCACTATATATGTTACAACCCAAGACAATAAGCTATTTGCTTTGGGAAATTCTACAAGTGTTGTAAATGATACCAATTCTTCCAGTGGAACCAATTCCACTCCAGAGAGCGGAACCAATTCCACTCCAACTAATGTCAATCCGTCCAATGGTGGAAGTAATTCTGGAACTGGTTCAACAACTAAAATAATCAAGAAATCCTCAAAAATAACCGCCAAAAAGAAAACATTCAAAGCAAAAGCAAAAACCAAAAAATACACAATCACATTGAAGTCAGGCAAGTCTCCAATCAGGAAAGTCACTTTAACCATAAAGATTGGCAAGAAAACCTTCAAGGCCAAAACAAACGCTAAAGGTAAAGCCACTTTCAAAATTAAACTGAAAAAGAAAGGAAAATACACAGCTAAAATCACTTTCAGGGGAAACGCCCACTATAAGCCCGCAACCAAAAAAATTAAAATCGTTTTGAAATAGGGATTCCTATCCCTATTTTTAATGGTTTCTGTTCACTCACATTAACTTTATATGCTTTTTTTTAACAATATCTTTTTAAGACTTTTCATCGTTTGGCTGTTGATTTTATAATTTGGCTGACGAGGAGGTTTTTAAGATGCTTTTTAAAAATGATTTGGAGTTAATTGAGAGTTTTCACATCAAGTCCGGCCACAGCGCAAATTCAATCAAGTCATACAATACGGTGTTCAACAACTACCGCAGCTATCATGACTTGAGCCTGTGCGAGCTTCTGGATGAGGCCATATCCGAGCAGGAAAATAATGTTCCCGAAAACCGGCTGAGGATTTATGACCGCATCATGGATTTCAGGAATTTCCTGATTGAAAACTATACGGGAAACACCATTTCAAATTCCATAAGCAAGATCAAGACGTTCTATCATTACAATCGTGTTCGCATACCTTTCATTCCGCCTTTGAACCGCAAATCCATCAGGAAAAACGATGCGATTTCCTTTGGCGAGCTTCTAACAAAGGATGAGATTAAATCCGCCTTGGAGATTGCAGATGATGAGCTGAGGCTGTGGATACTTGTGATGGTGTCATCAGGCTCCACCAGACATGACGCAAAGTCCATGACAAACAGGACACTTTATGAGGGTACAATGGCATATCACCGAAAGGACAATTTCCGTGATGCCGTTAAGTACCTTTCCCGCAAGGACAATGTGGTGTGCACCTGCAGGCTTGTCCGCTCAAAGACGGACACTCCCTACTACACTTTCCTAAATCCCGAGTGCGTTCAGGAGATTGCAAAACTGAAACTTAAAAAAGGTGACTTTGATTTGGACGGGAGCCTTTTGAAGTACAGTCTGAATCATGTCAACCACAAGTTCAAGACAATCAATGACATGCTCGGATTGGGTGAGGTCGGAGGCTTTTCAAAGTTCCGTCCCCATATGATGAGGAAGTTTCACGCCTCCCAGCTCAACCAGGGCTCAGGGGCGGATAACCTGGATATGGATCTTGTCGATTTGCTGCAGGGAAGGTCAAGGTCAAGGACACGTGATGCCTACTTCAAGGACAATCCCGAAGAGCTGAAGGCGAAGTATATCAGGGCGATGAACAACATCTCGCTTTACAGGAGGTATGAAAGCAGGGTTGTTGCCGGTCAGCAGAAGGTCGTGTCAATGCCGGTTGAGTGAAAATCAGTGTGAACATTTCACCAGATTGGGACGGTTCGGGTAGGATACATTATGCCAATCTATCTGATATCGAGGCATAATCTGAGCTTTTTTTGTAAAACCATATTCAGCCAAATAAAGTTGTGAGTATTGCATTTAAAGTAACGATAATTTAAATTACTTTAATTAATATACAATTGAACTTTATTCACTATAATATATGGTGTATAAATAATATAAATATTTCTAAAAACAATAAACAATAATTAAAAGCTATTTTTTTAAAAAAAGAGGGCGACTCAAAATTAATTATTTTTTAAAAATTTTTTTGCATTAATTTTTATT